>NZ_JADPKH010000131.1:0-53932 GCF_023073835.1 Bradyrhizobium sp. 153
TGCCGGCGCCTCTCCAAAGACTTCGAACGCTCTGCCGCTACCGAGCTCGCTTGGCTGCTCGCCGCCCATCTAAGGCTCCTAATTCGCCGTCTAGCCAGACCTTGATAGCGTCCACGCGCTTTTTGAGTCAGGCTCTGAGGAGATCGCTGGAAGCGGTCGTCTCGAAGGACGAGGCGTGCGCTCAGGCGCCTCCAAAAGTCATATGCGATCGCCCTACCTTGCGTCAGGCTTGCAGCTTCTTCAGCAACAACCTCAGCGCCGCTGCCGCGAACACCTGCATGTTGCCGAACCGGTCGTTGCTGCCCGTCTCCAGCGTCATCACCTCTGCCGTAGGGCCCGCCACCGCCATGCAGCTATGGCCGGCGGCGTCGCCGTAGCGGTTGCCGGTGGGACCGGCGGCGCCGGTTTCGGACAGGCCCCAGTCGCACCCGAAGCGCGTTCGCATCCGCTCGGCAAGCAGTTTCGCGTAGGGCTCCGATGAGGATCGAAAGCCCTTCATGCCGTCGTCCGAAATATCCATCAGCACGCGCCTCGCGTCGCGCGTGTAGACCACGGCCCCACCGAGGAAATAGGCGGACGCGCCGGGCACGGCGAGCAGGCTGGCCGAGATCAGGCCACCGGCCGAGGATTCTGCCACCGCAATCGTCTGTTTGCGCGCGATCAGTTTGGCCGCGACCTGTTCCGCAATGCCGACGAGTTCTTTCATGTCCTTCACCTCTGATCCTCGCAACTGTGCTCAGCCTTGCTAGCATAGACGGAAGCATTGGCCGAGTTGCAGGCGGCGGGCAGGCCTGCTTGAATGGCGGAGACAAAGCGGAGCGGCTAGGCGCTGCCCGCGAGAAGACGAGATTAAGAACTCCACAGGGAAACGTGAAGGAGATGTCATGGCGTCCCTGATCGCCGGCGCTGTCGATTGCGACGTGCATCCCGCCGTGCCGCATCTGACCAGTCTGCTGCCGTACCTGAACGATTATTGGCGCGATCAGGTGACGACGCGCGGCATGGTCGATCTCGTCTCGCAATCCTATCCGCAGAACTCGCCGATCGTGGCGCGGCCCGATTGGCGCCCCGAGAAAGGTAAGCCCGGCGAAAGCCTGCAGGATATGCAGCGCCACGTGCTCGATCCTTTCCAGCTCAAGCTCGCCATTTGCAATCCTCTGTACGGCGTGCAGATGGTGTTCTCCGAGGACATGCAGGCGGCCTTCTGCCGCGCACTGAACGACTGGCTCGTGAAGGAGTGGCTCGATCGCGATCCGCGCCTGCGCGGCTCGATCGTGATCCCCACGCAAAGCGTCGAGAAAGCGGTCGCCGAGATCGAGCGCTGCGCGCAAGATCGCCGCTTCGTGCAGGTGCTCATGCTGGTCATGGGCGACATACCGCTCGGCAAGCGTGCGCTGTGGCCGATCTATGAAGCTGCGGAGCGGCTGGAACTCCCGGTCGGCGTCCACGCCGGTTCCGCCTACCACAATCCGCCCACTGCTGTGGGGTGGGGGTCTTATCACATCGAGGATTATGTCGGTCAGGCCCAGGCGTTCCAGACCCAGCTCACCAGCCTGATCGTCGAGGGCGTGTTCGCCAAATATCCGCGGCTGAAAATGGTGATGCTGGAGTCCGGCGTCTCCTGGATTGCCCCCTATCTCTGGCGCCTGCACAAGTTCTGGCGCGGGGTGCGGATGGAGACGCCCTGGGTCGATCGCGCGCCGCTGGAGATTGTGCGCAGCAACATTCGCTTCTCGTTACAGCCCTTTGATGCGCCGCCGGAACCGGAGACATTAATTCGCCTGTTTGATCATATGCAGTCGGACGAATTGGTCCTATTCTCCACGGACTATCCGCACTGGCAGTTTGACGGCCAGGACGCGCTGCCCGAAGGTCTGTCCCCCGATCTCGTGCGCAAGATCATGATCGACAATCCGTATGCGACGTATCCCCGCCTGACTTAGCCCGCTGCCAAAGGAGGCAAGGCGATGAATATCCAGTTTCGCGAAAGTCCAGAAGCTGCTTCCCCACTGACTGCGAAGACCGCGATCGCGGATTGCGACATCCATCCGGCCCGCGCCACCCACACCGAGCTTTATCCCTACCTCGCCAAACGCTGGCAGCATCACCTCGACATCTATGGCGTCCACGCCTATCAGGGCATGATGGAAGGCCCGCCCTATCCGAAGGCCCAGCCCAACGCCTCGCGCCGCGACGCCTATCCGCCGGAAGGCGGCCCGCAGGGCTCTTCGTTGTCTTTCATGCAGAAGCAACTGCTCGACCCCAACAACGTGCAGCTCGGCGTGCTCAATCCGCTCAACACCGGCCAAGGCATCCGCAATCACGAACTCTCGGCCGCACTGTGCTCGGCGATCAACGACTGGCAGATCGACAAATGGACCAGCAAGGACAAGCGCCTAAAGGCCTCGATTGTCGTCGGCAATGAAGATGGGCTGTCGGCCGCCGCCGAAATCCGCGAACGTGCCGGCGACAAGAATTTCGTTCAGGTGCTGCTGCTCAGCCGCAACGTCGAGCCGCTCGGGCAGCGCCGCTACTGGCCGATCTATCAAGCCGCAGAAGAAGCCGGCCTTCCCGTCGGCGTGCACGCCTTCGGCTTCGGCGGCAATCCGATCACGCCGTCGGGCTGGCCTTCTTACTACATCGAGGAGATGGTGGGACATTCGCAGTGCCAGCAATCGGCGCTCGCGAGTCTGGTTTTGAAAGGTGTGTTCGAGCGGTTCCCGAAACTGAAGATGGTGATGATCGAAGCCGGCTTCGGCTGGGCGCCGTCGCTGGCGTGGCGGCTCGACAAGGCTTGGCAGCGGCTGCGCAGTGAGGTGCCACATGTGAAGCGGCCGCCGTCGGAATATATCCGCGAGCAGGTGTGGTGGACAACGCAGCCGATGGAGGACCCGGAGTGCCGCGAGGAGCTGTTCGACGTCATCAACTGGATCGGCTGGGATCGCCTCCTGTTTGCGACCGACTATCCGCATTGGGACTATGATGAGCCCTCGCGCGTGCTGCCGGCCGGCGTCAGCGAAGCCAATCGCGAGGCATTCTATCTAGGCAATGCCAAGAAGCTCTACGGACTAGCCGCATGATCCGAAAAAGTGTGAAGCGGTTTTTCGATAAGATCATGCGGAAAACACAGATATGGCGCGTCATGTGATTGCCGCGGTCGACGAGCTTCCGCCGGGCACGCGAAAATTACTGGAGATCGACGGACGGCCGATCGCGGTGTTCAACGTCAAGGGCGAGTATTTCGGCCTGATGAACCGCTGCCCCCATCAAGGCGCGGCGCTGTGCGAGGGCCCGCTGATCGGCCTCGCGCAATCGAAGGATCCCGGCGAGATCCAATATACGAAACTCGGCGAGATCATCCGCTGCCCCTGGCACGGCTGGGAGTTCGACATCCGCACCGGCCAGTCCTATTGCGATCCTCGCCGCTTCCGCGTGAAGGCCTATCCGGCCCATGTCGAGCCGGGCGCGACCGTGGTGAAGGGGCCGTATGTCGCGGAGACTATCCCGGTGAAGGTCGAGAGCGACTACGTGGTGGTGGAATTGTAGCTCGAACTGCAACCGCAGCGGAGACGTGCTCCTTCGCCCCGTTTTTACGGGAGAGGTGAAGGAGCGTGCCTCCGGAGTGACCGTCAGTGTCCCGCCACTGGCTCCGGCACCGCATCGTATGTCGGTACTGCCTTGCCGCCGCCGCGATACACCGTCGACGCCGCGATGATGCCGAGGAGGGCTGCGAAGATCAGCCAGAAGCCGGGCGAAGCCTTGTCGCCGGTCCGCTCGATCAACCAGGTCGAAGCGAGCGGCGTGAAGGTGCCGAACAGCGCGGCGGCGAGCGCGAACGCAAGCGAGAAGCAGGTGGTGCGCACATGCGCCGGCACGATCTCGACGAGAGCACCGAGCATGGTGCCGCTGTAGACGCCGAAATAGAACGAAAACATCATCTCAACCGCGAGCAGCTTGCCGAAAGTCGGCGCCGCCACCAGCCAGTGCAGCGCAGGATAGGCGGTGACGAGCGAGAGGCCGGCGATGGCGAGCAGCACCGGCTTGCGGCCGATGCGATCGGACAGCGCACCGCCGACCGGATTCCAGATGAAGTTGGTGACTGCCACGAGCAGCGTGACCAGCAACGCGTCCTGTGTCGACAGCTTTAGCACGGTCTTGCCGAAGGTCGGCGTGTAGACCGTGACGAAATAGAACGTCGTGGTGGTCAGGATCGCGATCATCATGCCGAGCATGACGATGCGCCAGTTGGCGAGCGCGGAGGCGAACACCTCGCTGGCCGTCGGGTGCTTCTTCATGGCGAGGAAGGCTGGCGTCTCCTCCAGCGTCCGCCGCAGGACGAAGATCAGCGGAATGATCAGGCAGCCGACAAAGAAGGGAATGCGCCAGCCCCAAGCGGCGACGGTGTCGGCCGGCATCATTTCGGAGAGGATAAAGCCGAGGATCGAAGCCATGAAGATCGCGACCTGCTGGCTCGACGATTGGAACGAGGTGTAGAAGCCGCGATTGCCGGGCGTTGCGATTTCCGCAAGATACACCGACACGCCGCCGAGCTCGACTCCGGCGGAGAAGCCTTGCAGCAGGCGGCCGATCAGCACGATGACGGGCGCCGCGATACCGATCGTCGCGTAGCTCGGGCAGAACGCGATGACGACGGTGCCGAAGGCCATGATGCCGAGCGTGACGATCAGGCCCTGGCGGCGGCCGATGCGGTCGATGTATGCGCCGAGCACGATCGCGCCGACGGGGCGCATCAAGGCGCCGAGCCAGAACACGCCGAAGGTGTTGAGCAGCGACGCCGTTTCATCGCCGGAGGGAAAGAACGCCTTGCCGATCGCGGCGGCGTAGAAACCGAACAGGAAAAAGTCGAACTGCTCGAGGAAATTGCCGGAGGTGGCACGCAGGATTGCGCCGATCCGCGACTTGATTGCGGGTGGATTGGTCGATGCGGCTGATCCAGCCATTGCGGTCTCCCCTTGGAAAAGCGTGGCCGGCCGGAACTCGTCTTCACGGCAAGGCGACAGATTGATGCTGCGACAATCTGTCATACCCCTTCCCGCAGGGTGGGAGGCGAGTCAATCGGTTTTGCCGGGGAAGCTGATGATTTTTCAGGCCTTGTTTTGCGTTGCGGCGATCATCCAGTCCCGGAACGCGGTCAATTTCGGCGCTTCGCGGCGGCCCTCCGGCGAGACCAGGTAGAAGCCGGCATCGGCCGGCAGCGCGATCTTGAAGGGCACCACGAGGCGGCCCTTGGCGATGTCGTCCTGAACGTAGGAGGTCCGGCCCATCGCGACGCCGATGCCGTCGATCGCGGCCTGGATGGTCATGAAGATCATGTCGAAAGTGATACCAGGCTGCCTGGCGATATCGGCTGGCAGGCCCGCCGCCGTCAGCCACAGCCGCCAGTCGTCGCTGTTGGCGTTCGAGGTGTGCAGCAGCGAATGGTTTCGCAGGTCTTCGGGGCGGCGTAGCGGCTTGTCGCCGCGCAGCAGGGAGGGACTGCACACCGGAAACAGCTCGTCCGCCATCAGCCAATCGGCGCGCAAGCCCGGCCACTGGCCGCGGCCGTAGCGGATCGCGGCATCGACGTCGTCGCGCTGGAAGTCGACAAGACTGGTCGAGGTGGTGATACGGACGTCGATACCGGGGTGCTGCTCCTGGAAATCGGTCAGCCGTGGCAGCAGCCATTTGGCGGCAAGCGAAGCCAGCGTCGACACGGTCAGCACCTTGTCGTCGTCCTTGCGCAGCAACCGGTCGGTGGCGAGCCGGAGATCGTTGAAGGCAGCGCGGACGCCCGGCAAATAGTCACGCGCTTCCGGCGTCAGCGTCAGCGCGCGGTTCTGCCGGACGAACAGGCGGATGCCGAGTTCCTCCTCCAGCCTTCGGATCTGATGGCTGATCGCGGTCTGGGTCACGTTCAGTTCGGTCGCCGCCAGCGTGAAACTGAGATGGCGCGCGGCGGCCTCGAACGCTCGCAATCCGTTCAGGGATGGCAATCTGGCAGTCATTTGGCACCAGGGTGCATGACGTTATTTCATGCGAAAAGGTACAAATTGTCGTTTGTCGCGGCGCAGCAGCAAGCAGATATTAGCGGTCAGGTTAGCTCCAGGAGCTGAAGATGTCTACCTTGACCCAAAATTCGATGACAAATCATCATGCGCCGAGCCTGATTCACCAGATCGGCGACACCCTCCATATCTGGCACGAACGCTACCGGACCCGGCGCGAACTCACCAACTGGACTGCGCGTGATCTGCAGGACGTCGGCCTGACTTGGAGCGATGTGGCTTATGAAGCCGACAAACCCTTCTGGCGGGCCTGATCGGCCGCCAGGCCGGCGCCGCCTGATCACAGGGGCGCCGGCGGTCCCTTTCCCTTTGCGGCATGTGTCATGAGTACGCTTCGTCTGGAAGACCTGAGGCAATATTCCGATACGCTGCGCACCCGGGAAGGTGAGACGTTCAAGCTTCGCTTCGTCGAGCCGCGCGACACTGAGGAGCTCCAGCACTATTTCCGGTCGCTCTCGACGCGGTCCCGCTACAACCGTTTCTTCGGCGCGATCAGCGAATTACCGAAGGGGCTCCTGCACGATTTCCTCGATGTCGGAGAGCGCGAGCGCTTCACCGTGGTCGCGACCATGATGGTCGACGGCTTCGAGACTATCGTCGCCGAAATGCGCTATGCGCTCCATGCCGAGACCGCAGCGGTCGAGTTCGGCCTGTCGGTCGACGACCGCTGGCACGGTCACGGGATCGCCACTGCGCTTCTGAAGAACCTGGAATGCCGCGCCGCTGCGCTGGGCGCCGAGCACATCTTTGGCGAAACGCTGCGCTCCAACGAAACCATGATCTCGCTCGCCCGCAAATCCGGCTTCGCTTTCGTCAATCATCCCGACGACTGGAAGCTGGTGCGCTTCGACAAGAAGATCGCGGTCGCACCGAAAGACATTCCCTGTGCGAGCTGGCGCCTCGCCGCTCTTTCCCGTCAGGCCGACAGCCCCTCAGCCTCGGCTTGATACACTCCGAGCCCGGCCTGGCGAAGCCAGAGCCGGGCATTTTTTTGCCTTCACGCAGTCTCCTTCGGCCTACTTCCCCGTGAACACCGCCTTGCGCTTCTCGATGAAGGCCTGCACGGCCTCCTTGTGATCGGCGGTCGCGGTGAGGCGCACCAGCCGCTCGGCCTCGTGGTCGCGCGCGGTCTCGAAGTCGAAGAGCAGGGCCTCGTCGAGATTGTCCTTCATGTAGCGCAGCGCGAGGCGAGGGCCTTCGGCGAGCGATTTGGCCAGCGCGAAAGCCTCGGCTTGCAGCAAGTCGTCGGGCACGACGCGATTGACGAGGCCGATCGCCTCGCAACGCGCGGCATCGACGCGATCGCCGGTGAACATCAATTCGCGTGCCCGCGCGGTGCCGACTAGCCGGGTCAGCAGCCAGGCGATGCCGTAATCACCGCTGAGCGCGATGCGGGCGTAGCCGGTGACAACGAACGCAGATTGCGCGGCGATGCGGATGTCGCAGGCCATGGCGATGGCAAGCCCGGCGCCGACTGCGGGGCCGGGTAGGGCGGCGATGGTGGGCTTGCGCACCGACACCAGCGCGCCGGTGAGCAGGCGCTGCCGCTCCTGGAGATCGGCGATGCGATCCTCAAGCGACATCTCCAGCTTCTTTGAATCGCGATGCGCACCCATGCCCTTGACGTTGCCGCCGGCGCAGAACGCTTCGCCTGCGCCGGTGAGCAGCAGTGCGCCGACATCAGGGTTCTCGCCGCAGCTCCGGATCATCGTGCGCAGCGCCGGCGTTAACGTATCGGACAGCGAGTTGCGCGCCTCCGGCCGGTTCAGCGTGATGACAGCGACGCGCTCGCGGATGACGCAGAGCAGCTCGTTGGTACCGGTATCGATGGTGGTTTCCGTGGTCATGTCGCTCCCTCTCTTCGTCATGGCGAGCAGCCCGCGACAAATTGCGAAGCAAGTCTGCGCTGGCGACGAAGCAATCCAGTTTGTCTCCGCGAAGATATCTCGATTGCTTCGCTTCGCTCGCAATGACGATTGTTGTGACGTTATTGCCTCAAAACAGCGCCTCAAAACGTCTCAACCCATGGCCGCAGCTCCAGCTCCCAGCTCCAGGCGCTGCGCGGCTGCTGCAACACGTTCCAATAGCTCTGCGCGATGGCGTCAGGGTCGAGCATCGAGTCCGGCTTGTCGGCCGGCTCGGTCCGCGTCGCGCTGCGGATAGCGCCGTCGATGACGAAATGCGCGACATGGATGCCCTGCGGCGACAATTCGCGCGCCATGCTCTGTGCGAGACCGCGCAGCGCGAACTTGCCCATCGCAAACGATGCCGACTGCGCATAGCCCTTGACGCTGGCGGAGGCGCCGGTGAACAGGATCGCGCCGTGCCTGTTCGGCAGCATACGCTTGGCCGCCTGTTGCGCCACCAGGAAGCCGCCATAAGCGCTGACCGCGATAGCGTGCGCGACATCGGCAGGGACCAGATCGACGAGCGGTCCGCGCGTGCGCCCGCTGGCGTTGTAGACGACGAGATCGGGCGTGCCGATCTCGCGCTCGACCAGGCCGAACAATCGCTCAACCTCCTCTGGCTCCGTGGCGTTGCAGGCATAGGCTTTGGCCCCGGTCTCGGTGCAGAGCGCGCCCAGCTTCTCGATCTTGCGCGCGGCAAGGGCGACGCGGATGTTCTGGGCCGCAAGGAGCCTTGCCAGCGAGGCGCTCAATCCTTCGCCGGCGCCGACAATGAGCGCGATCCTGTATTTTGGGTGTTCCATGGCGTGATCTCTCGCAGACAAGGAGCCGTTGATCTAAGCATGGTCTGCGCGGACGACCAGCCGGGGGCGGTCACAATTCCGCAGAGTGAATTGCTCCCTCACGGCGATCATGCCTCCCTGACGATTTGCGGCTTTATCCGCATTCGCCTCTGGAGCATGATCGACATCATCCCAAGCGGCAAGCGCAAAAAATTGCCGGCGGGCGGAAACGAGAGGACGATCATGCACAAGCCCATCCCAGCGCCGCCAACACGTATCGCGGTCGAGCCGTCCGGCCTGCTGGCACCCGATACCACTGGCATGAATTTCTACCGCGCCGATCCCGGACTGACGGACCTCTTGCGCATCCATCTGCCGGACACGCTGTTCCGCCATATCGAGCCGCATCTCGATCGCCTCGGCGAACTCGCCGGCGGCCAGCTCGACGAATGCGCGCGGCTTGCCGACCGGCACACGCCCATCCTGCATCAGCGCGACAAGTTCGGCCGCGACATACAATGGATCGAGTATCATCCGGCCTATCGCGAGCTGGAGAAGGCCGCGTTCGGCGAATTCGGCATCCACGCGCTCTCGATCCGCAAGGGCATCATGGGCTGGCCGGACAAATATCCCGTGGTGGCCAAGCACGCCTTCACCTTCCTGTTCAACCAGACCGAATTCGGCATGGGCTGCCCGATCAACGTCACCGACGGCTGCGCAAAACTGTTGGCGAATTTCGGCAGTGAAGCGCTGAAGGCGAAATATCTGGATGGCCTGACCCAGACCGACATGAGCAAGCTGACCCAGGGCGGCCAGTTCATGACCGAGAAAGAAGGCGGCTCCGACGTCGGCACGCTGACGACCCGCGCGGTGCAGGAAGGCGACCATTGGCGCCTCTACGGCGAAAAATGGTTCTGCTCGAACGCCGACGCCAAGATCGTGATGCTGCTGGCGCGTCCTGAAGGCGCCGGCCCGGGCACGCGCGGCGTAGGCCTGTTCTTGATGCCGCGCTTCCTCGACGACGGCTCGCAAAACAGCTACCGGATCGTGCGTCTCAAGGACAAGCTCGGCACCCGCTCGATGGCTTCGGGCGAGATCAAGCTCGAAGGCGCGATCGCCTACGCAGTGGGCAAGCTCGACCGTGGGTTCGTGCAGATGGCCGAGATGGTGAACTCGTCGCGGCTCTCAAATGGTGTCAAATCCACCGCGCTGATGCGCCGGGCCTATCACGACGCGCTTGCCGTCGCGAAGAACCGCGTCGTGTTCGGCAATCGCATCATCGACCTGCCGCTCGGTCGCCGGCAGATGCTGAAAATCATGCTGCCGGTCGAGCAAGCGCTGTCGATGAGCTTCCTCACCGCCGACGCGCTCGACCGCGCCGAAGCCGGCAGCCAGGATGCGGCGGCGCTCTTGCGCATTCTCACGCCGACGCTGAAGTTCCGCGCCACGCGCGACGCGCGAAAGGTCTGCGGCGATGCGCTCGAGATGCGCGGCGGCATCGGCTATATCGAGGAATTCGCCACCGCGCGCCTGCTGCGCGATGCGCATCTCGGCTCGGTCTGGGAAGGCACCGGCAACATTGTCGCGATCGATGCGCTGCGGCGCGCGGTCGGCCGTCATGGCGCGGAGTCCGCGCTCGCGGCCGATCTGCATGCCCGGCTCGACGACAGCGCCTCCGTGCCACAGGCCTGGCGCGATAATCTGCGCCGCCTCACCGATCGCGCCGTCGGCTTCGCACGAGAGGTCGCGGCCAAGGTCGAATACGAGGCCGATGCGCGGCGCGCCACCAGCCTGCTCTATCATGTCGCGAGCGCCGTCGCGCTCGCCTGGGAATCGCATCGCATCCACGACATGCGCGGCGACGCGCGCCGGCTGCTGCTGTCGCGGCTCGTGATCGACCATCGCGTCCTGCCGAGCGATCCGTTCCGGCTGACGGAAAATCCAGTGCAGCAGAAGATCGCCGCGCTGCTGCTCGGCGATCGCGACGCCACCATGAGTGAGGTTGGCGAACTGTTTCTGGCGGCGTAGGCTCCTTTCACCTCTCCCATAGGGAGAGGTGAGGAATGCACTCAACGAAACAGCATGAGGAAACACCGATGAAGGCCGCCGTCCTCTATGAAGTCAATCAGCCGCTCGTCATCGAGGACATCAGCCTGCCGAAGCCTGGCCCGCGCGAGGTCCTGATCCGCACCGCAGTCGCCGGGCTCTGTCATTCCGATCTGCACTTCATGGAAGGCCTCTATCCGCATCCGCTACCTGCGGTGCTTGGGCACGAGTCCGCCGGCGTGGTCGAACAGGTCGGCTCCGACGTCACTTACGTCAAGCCGGGCGATCACGTCGTCACCTGCCTCTCGGTCTTCTGCGGCACTTGCGACAATTGCACGACGGGGCGCACCGTGCTCTGCACCGACACGACGGTGAAGATGCTGCCGGGCGTCTCCGACCGGATGCAGTGGGCGAAGCCTGAGAAGCTGCACCAGTTTCTCAACCTCTCGTCGTTCGCTGAGCAGATGCTGGTGCACGAGAACGCGATCGTCAAAATCCGGAAGGAAATGCCGCTCGATCTCGCCGCGCTGATCGGCTGCGGCGTGATCACCGGCTACGGCGCGGTGGTGAACACGGCAAAGGTGACGGCCGGCGAGACCGTGGCGGTGATCGGCTGCGGCGGCGTCGGCATGGCCGCGATCAACGGCGCGCAGATCGCCGGCGCCGGCCGCATCATCGCCATCGACACCAATCCGGCCAAGCTGCAGCTCGCGACCAAGCTGGGCGCGACCGACATCATCAATCCCGCCGATGGTGACGTCGTGAAGCAGGTGCGCGATCTCACCAATGGCGGCGTGCATCATTCCTTCGAGGTGCTCGGCCGCAAGGAAACCGCCGAGCAGGCGTTCGGCATGCTTGCCTCCGGCGGCACCGCTACCATCGTCGGCATGATCCCGTTCGGACAGAAGATCGAGCTGCACGGCTTCGACTTCCTGCGCGAGCGCAAGATCCAGGGCTCCTCGATGGGCTCCAACCATTTCCGCGTCGACATGCCACGCCTGGTCGACTTCTACCTGCGCGGCCGGCTGCACCTGGAGGACTGGATCTCGGCCAAGCTGAAGCTAAGCGAGATCAACGAGGGCTTTGCCAACATGAAAGCCGGCAAGACGCTGCGCAGCGTGATCGTGTTCGATAGCTGACACAACGACTGTGTCATCGCCCGGCCTTGACCGCGCGATCCAACACCCGCGGCGGAACTTGCGTGAACGACCGCCGCGGAGTAGCGGATGCTCCGCCTTCGCGGGGCATGACAGCGCTGAGGATGCCGGCTGTGTGCCCAACTCAGCGTGACACGTGCGCCGACACCGCCAGCCACTTGCCGTTCTGCTTCGCCCAACAATCGGTATATCGTCCGGTAGCATACTGGCCGTCCGCCATGGTGTAGCTCGTCTCGGCGTGGATGATGGCGAAATCGCCCATGATGCGGATGATGACGTCATGCGCGTGCAAATTGCGGATCGCGATCGGCCGCGCCGTCTGTTCCAGGAAGGCTGTGCGATCGACCAGCGTCTTGTCGGGATTGGAGCAGTAGAACTCCGGCGCCAGGATCTCGTCGAAGCGCTTGACGTCGCAGTTCTGGACCGAAGCGACATAGTCGCGGTTGAGCGCGGTGAGCTGTTCGAGATCGTTGCTCATGACCTCTCTCTCCTGCCATCCGAGATGCCCGTAGCGCTAGCCCCGGAATCTCGATGTTGTTTTTCCGCCGTCATTGCGAGCGAAGAGAAGCAATTCAGAAATGTCTCTGCGGGTACAGTCTGGATTGCTTCGTCGCAAGAGCTCCTCGCAATGACGGAAAGCGACTAGTCATTGAACAAAGGCGGCGGCACGAACCCGCCGAACTCGCGCTCGATCAGCTCGGCGAGCTTCAGCGGCGTGCGATCCTCGAGGAAAGGCCCGATGATCTGCACGCCCACCGGCAGGCCGTCCTTCGACAGGCCGAGCGGAATGGCCGTTGCGGGCAAGCCCGTCAGTGTGGCGATGCCGGGCCAGGCAAGCTGGTCCGGATAGGCAAAGTCCTTGCCGTCGATATTGATCCGGCGCGTCTCCTGCTGGGGCGAATGATCATGCGGATAGGCCGCCGTCGGCATGATCGGACAGATCACCGCATCGAATGTCCGGAACAATTGCCGCCATTGCGCGCGCAGCCCGGCGCGGGCGCCCTCGTCGAACACCCAGGCCTGGTGCGTGCAGGTCATGCCGCGCAGCCGTTCGGCGGCAAGGCTCTTGTCCTCTGGTGAGAGCTGTGCCGCTCCGGCACGTGCGCCGGCGAGAATGTCCGGCGAAAAGAAGGCGCCGAGAAAGCTCATCAGCATGCGCATGTAGAGGCGCGAGGCTTCCGTAAAATCGGGAAACAGCGGACTCTCACGTGCGACGCTGGCGCCCATGCTCGCCAATTGCCCCGCCAGCTTGTCGATCGCGCCGCGAATGTCGGCATTCGCGGGCAGCAACGGGTGACTGTCAATCACGAGCACACGGAAATCCTTCAGCGTGTGATGTCGCGCCTCCGGCAACGCAAGCCTGTATCCGATCCCGAGGTCCAGCGGATCGGGGCCTGCCATCACTTCCAGGAGCAGAGGCAGATCGGCCGCACTCCGCGCCATCGGACCGATCACCGCCATGTCGCGCTCCATCGGGATGGCGGGAAATGGCGGCGGCGTATGGCCGCGCGTCGGGCAGAGATTGTAGGTCGGCTTGTGCGCATAGACCCCGCAATGGAAGGCGGGCACCCGCAGCGAGCCGCCGATGTCGGAGCCGAGCGAGAGCGGTCCATAGCCGGCCGCCAGCGCCGCAGACGAGCCGCCCGATGAGCCGCCGGGGGTGCGGCCGACATCGAACGGATTGTTCGTGACACCATAGATGTCGTTGTAGCTCTGCCAATCCCCCAAGCCGACGGGAACGTTGGTCTTGCCGAGGATGATGCCGCCGGCGTTTTTAACCCGGGTGATCGACAGTGCATCTTCCGCCGGCTTGAAATCCTTCTGCGCGGTCCAGCCCCACGTCGTGGGCAGGCCGGCGACGTTGAAGGATTCCTTCACCGTGACGGGCAGGCCCAGCAGCGGTTTTCGTTCGCCGCGCGCCAATGCGGCGTCCGCCTCGCGCGCCGCAACAAGCGCGCGATCAAAATCGCGCACGCAAATTGCGTTGATCTTGCCGTCGTGACGTTCGATGCGGTCGATCGCGTCCCGGGTGAGCTCGACCGCGGAGACCTTCTTGGCGGTCAACGCGCTCGACAGCTCGACTGCGCTCTTGAAACTCCATTGCGATTTGGCCAAGGCATGCTCCTGTTCTTATTTTCGGAGGATGATGCGCAGTTTGGCCCAATGCCGCAACGGCTGTTTGATCGCGGTTGACGCTGTCATGCCCGCCGTGGCGGGGCATGACAGCATCAGATAAGGCTGAAAGGGCCTTACAGCTGACCGAGCAGCGTATCGCCGCCGGAGACCTCGACCTTGCCGGGCATAGCCTCGAGATTCAGCTTCTTCACCACGCCGTCCTCGACCAGCATCGAATAGCGCTTGGAGCGGATGCCGAGGCCGTTGGCCGAGGCGTCCAGCTCCATGCCGATCGCCTTGGTGAAATCGGCATTGCCGTCGGCGAGGAAGATGGCCTCGTCGCGCTGATCGGTGTCGCGCTTCCAGGCGTTCATGACGAAGGCATCGTTGACGGAGACGATGGCGATGGTGTCGACGCCCTTGTCCTTGATGGCGTACGCGTTGAGGAAGATGCTCGGCAGATGCATCTTGTGGCAGGTGCCGGTATACGCGCCGGGCACCGCGAACAGCGCCACCTTCTTGCCCTTGAAGATATCGTCGGTGGTCTTCACCTGCGGACCTTCCGCCGTCATCACACGGAATTTCGCCTCGGGCAGCTTGTCGCCAACTTGGATGGTCATCGTCAGTCTCCCTGAATATCGGTCCCGCCTTTTAGACCGTGGCGCGGGCCTGCACAATATTTGCGGGCGGCGGAAGCGCCGAGGCCCCCGGTCGTTCACCGTGATGTCATCAGCCTGCAAAACCGCCGCCGTCGAGGAAGGCCTGCTCTTCCACAGTCGTGTCACGGCCGAGAAGGCGATTGCGGTGGGGGAAGCGGCCGAAACGCTGGATGATGTCGGCGTGCTCGCGAGCGTATTTCAGGTTCTCGGCATTGTCGGTGTTTTGAAACAGCGCAACGCAATGCAGCTGGTCGCTCAGGTGCTCGGAATGCATGAAGGGCAGATAGAGGAATTCGAGCAGGATGGGATCGACCTTGCGATCTGTGCCCCTTTCGATGGCGCGGCGGGCAACATCGCGCGCAAGCGTATCGCTGGCAAAGGCTTGCGGCGTGCCGCGGAACATGTTGCGGGGGAACTGGTCGAGCACGATGACCAGCGCGAGCGCGCCCTCGTCACTCGTCTCCCATGATGCGAGCTCACCGGCGGCCGCCTTCTGCCACAGGCCGAGAAAGCGGCGCCTGACCTCTGCGTCGAAAGCGTTGTTGCGCTCATACCAGCGCTCGCGGCCGGCCTCGCGCCAGAAGGCGAGAACGTCGGATGGCGTGATGTCGCCGACCTCCAGCATGAATGAAAGCGGCCTTACGCCGCCTCCGCCTTCTTCTCGTCGCGGAGCTGCCGGCGCAGGATCTTGCCGACATTGGTCTTCGGCAGGTCGGTGCGGAATTCGATGTGCTTGGGCACCTTGTAGCCGGTGAGCTGCTCGTGACAGAACTTGATCACGTCCTCGGCCGTGAGGTTGGGGTCTTTCTTGACCACGAACGCCTTCACCGCTTCGCCCGATTTGGAATCGGGGATGCCGATCACGGCGCATTCGAGCACGCCAGGATGGGTCGCGATGACTTCCTCGATCTCGTTGGGATAGACGTTGAAGCCGGAGACCAGGATCATGTCCTTCTTGCGATCGACGATCTTGGTGTAGCCTTTCTCGTCCATTACGCCGATGTCGCCGGTGCGGAAAAATCCGTCAGCGGTCATCACCTTGGCAGTCTCCTCCGGCTTGTTCCAATAGCCTGACATCACCTGCGGACCCTTGGCGCAGATTTCGCCGGGCTGGCCGAGCGGGACCTCGTTGCCGTCGTCGTCGCGGATCGAGATCCAGGTCGAAGGCACGGGGATGCCGATCGTGCCCGAGAACTCTGTTGCCGTCGCCGGGTTGCAGGTCAGCGTCGGCGAGGTCTCCGACAGGCCGTAGCCTTCGGCGATGAAGCAGCCGGTGATCGCCTTCCACTGCTCGGCGACGGGGCGCTGCACCGCCATGCCGCCGCCGTTGGAGATCTTCAGCTTGGAGAAGTCGAGCTTCTTGAAGTCGGGATGATGCATCAGGCCGTTGTAGAGCGTGTTCACGGCCGGGAAGCTGTTGACCTGGTATTTGGCCAGCTCCTTGACGAAACCGGCGATGTCGCGCGGATTGGGGATCAAGAGATTGCAGCCACCGGCGCGCACCGCGAGCAGGTAGCAGGCCGTCAACGCGAAGATGTGATAAAGCGGCAGCGCACAGACGATCATGAGCTGATCGACATGCGGCGGCGCGGCGAGCGCCGGCTGGAGCCAGGCGTCGTTCTGCAGGACGTTGGCGACGATGTTGCGGTGGAGCAGGGTGGCGCCCTTGGAGACGCCGGTGGTGCCGCCGGTATATTGCAGGAACGCGACGTCGCCCGGCGAGAGTTTTGGCTTGCTGAAGGTCATGCCGCGGCCGGCGGAGAGCGCGTCGTTGAAGGACACTGCGCCCGGCAGCGACCAGGCCGGTACCATTTTCTTGAGGCGGCGGACGACGAGATTGACGATCACGCCCTTGAAGCCGAGCAGGTCGCCCATGCTGGCGACGATGACGTGCTTGACCTGTGTCTTCGCGATCACCTGCTCGACCGTGTGGGCGAAATTCTCCAGCACGATGATGGCCTCGGCGCCGGAATCCTTGAGCTGATGCTCGAGCTCGCGCGGAGTATAGAGCGGGTTGACGTTGACCACCGCGAAACCGGCGCGCAGCACGGCGGCGGTCGCGACCGGATATTGCAGTACGTTCGGCATCATGAGGGCGACCCGCGCGCCGCGCTGCAGCCCGCGGCCCTGCAAATAGGCGGCGAGCGCGACCGACATCTGGTCGAGGTCGCGATAGCTGATCGACTTGTCCATGCAAATGAACGCCTTGCGGTCGGCGAACCTGGTGAAGCTCTCCTCCAGCAGGTCGACCAGCGATGCGTATTGCGTCCGCTCGATATCGGCGGGCACGCCGGGCGGATATTGCTTGAGCCAGATGCGCTCCATGGAAACTCCCCTCATCTAACTGAGCCCGTTGTGTCTCGGGCTTGCCTCGTTGCCGTCAGTATCGAGCCTGCCGGAACGGGTGGCAAGCCGTCGAGGCTTAGGGCAAAGGTCGGGGAGTAGCTACCGGAATCCTCACTGAGCGCGCTGCCGCAGGTGCGAAGTGCGGGCGCGGTCCAGCCGCGAGTGGCCGTTAACTGTTGTTGGCCGGCTTGGCGGCGGCAGGCTTGGTCGCGGCCTTGGGCTTGGCGGGCTTGGGAGCCTGATCGCCGCTTGCCGCCGGTTTCTCGGCGGGTTTCGCCGCCGCATCGTGCTTCGCTGCGGCATGCTTGGTCCCGGCCGGCTTGGCTGCGGCCTTCGCGTCGCTCTTGGTATCGCTCTTGGCCTCAGGCTTGGCAGCCGGCTTCGCCGCCGCTGTCTTGGATTCCTTGCTTGCGTCCTTATTCCCGTCCTTCGGCTTGGCGGCGGCGTCAGGCTTCTTGGCGACGCGCGACTTCTTGCCACGCGGCTTCGCCACCGTCTGTTGGTCGGCATCGGCCGCGACCGCGGCGATTAGCGCCGTGCCGGTGCGGGTCGGGCCGGTATAGACCAGCACGGGCTCCGTGGCCGCCGGAGCAGAGGCCATCAACTCGGAGGCCTTCATCAGGGGCGGCTGAAGGCCGGCCGTGAAGAAAGTGACCTGGGCTTCGCCGCCGGTGGCCGAGGCCGATCCGGTCGCCCCGCCATTGGCCGCGATCAACGCATCGTCGTCGTCGCTGGCCGGCCGCTTGCGGTTGGGTCCGCACATCTCGTCGCGCAGGTTCGGCGGCGAGGCGTCAACCGGCACGAGATTGTCGACGGTGCCGAGCGAGGGTCGTAGCCAGGTGAGATTGTCTTGAGCGAAGCCGCGCTCGAGCAACTGCGCCGCCTTCACCGCGCGCGCGGTGCCGGAATTGGCGCCCAGCACCACCGCGATCAGCCGGCGGCCGTTGCGCGTGGCCGATGCCACGAGATTGTAGCCGGAGGCGCAGATGAACCCGGTCTTGAAACCGTCGGCGCCGGGATAGCGGCCGATCAGCTTGTTGAAATTGCCGGTGATGCGCTTGCCGAAGCGGATCGCCGGGATGTGCACGAAGTACTCGTATTCCGGCAGGTCGCGCAGGAACGCGCGCGCCAGGATTCCGAGATCGCGCGCGGACGTGATCTGGCCGTCGGCGGGCAGGCCGTTCGGATTGACGTAGCTCGTCTGCGTCATGCCGAGCTTCTTCGCGGTGTCGTTCATCATCGCGGAGAAGCCGTCGATCGATCCGCCGACGCCTTCGGCAAGCACCACGGCCATGTCATTCGCCGACTTGACCATCATCATCTTCAGGGCGTTGTCGACCGTGAGCTGCGTTCCCGGGCGGAAACCCATCTTCGATGGCGACTGCGAGGCTGCCGTCGGCGACACCGTGAGCAGCGTGTCGAGCGTGAGCCTGCCGTCCTTGACCGCCTTCAGCGTCACATAGGCGGTCATGATCTTGGTAACGGACGCAGGGTACCATGGAATGGTCGCATTATCGGCCTGCAACACCTTGCCGCTGTCGGCCTCGATCAGCAGCAGCGCTTCGGCGCTCGCCGCGCGCGGAGCGAGCAATGCGGCGCATGCGAGGCTCGCAGCGAACAGGTTGAACAGCGACTTGCGAAGCAGCGGGCGAAGGGCGTGCACTATCCGATTCCGGTCCTTGGAGACCCCCCGGTTCCGGGCGGTTCTCGTGATCTGATGTTCGGTTTTGAAATCCAGCGCCGCCGCTTGCGGCGTCGCAAACCTATACCGGCTGATGCCTCGAGAATAGGGGGACCGGTGCGGTATTCCGCAATGAAATAGGCCGAATTTCGACGGTCCTATGGGGACTTGCTACGGGGATTTGACCGTGATCGCGGCAGTCTCTGCCGCCGTCACGCTGGCTCGTGCGTTTTCCTGAACCATGAACTGGGCCCTGGCGAGCTCGGCGAAATGGCCCCCTTTGGCCACGAGTTCATCGAAAGTTCCGCTTTCGATCACCCGGCCGGTCTCGAACACCAGGATCCGCGTGGCGTTGCGGATGGTGGATAGGCGGTGGGCGATCACGAAGGTGGTCCTGCCCTTCATCACTTCGTCGAGAGCGGTATTCACCTTGGCCTCGGTGACGGCGTCGAGCGCGCTGGTCGCCTCGTCCAGGATCAGGATCGGCGGATCTTTCAGCAGCGCGCGGGCGATCGACAGCCGCTGCCGCTCGCCGCCAGAGAGCATGCGGCCGCGTTCGCCGGCATTGGTCTCGAAGCCGCCGCTGCGCTCGATGAAGTCGAGCGCCTGCGCGCGCTCGGCCGCCTTGCGCATCTCGTCTTCGGTCGCATCCGGCTTGCCGACCAGCAGATTCTCCGCAATCGAGCGATTGAACAGCAGCGCCTCCTGGAACACCACGCCGATGTTCCGCCGCAGCGATGTTAGCGTGATCCCGCGCACGTCCATGCCGTCGATCCGGATGAAGCCGGATTGCGGGTCGAAGGCACGGTGCAAGAGGGCGATCGCGGTCGACTTGCCGGCGCCGGTCGGACCGACCAGCGCGATGGTCTGGCCGGGCAGCGCCGTGAACGAGAGGTCCTCGACCGCCGGGCGCTTGCCGTCATAGGAGAAGGTGACGTCGTTGAACTCGACAAGGCCGGAGAGCCTGCCGGCATCGATCGCGTCGGGGCGGTCGTGCACGGCGGGTACGGCATCGAGCACATTGAAGAATTCGCGCAGTCGCGGCGCCTCCATGAACACGTTGTTGATGAAGCTCACGACCTGTTCGAGCCTCTGGATCAGCGTCGTCGCGAAACTCACGAACATCACGATCTCGCCGACGGATGTCAGCCCCCGGTCGTGCAGCGCGATACCTATGGTGAAGATCGTGAGCACCGTGATGGTGGTCGAGGCGCGCGTGATGACGGTGACGAGCGCCCACCATGACAGCACCGGCATCTGCGCGGCCAGCAACTCGTCGGCGACGGAGCGCAGCCCTTTGACCTCGGATTCGACGCGGACAAAGCTCTGCACCAGCGCGACGTTGCCGAGCGCATCGGAGGCGCGCGCAGACAGCTCGCTGTAGTGCTCCTCGACCTCCATCTGCATGCCGAAGGTCTTGCGCACCACGAAGGTCGTCAGCGCGGTGAAGACAATGCAGAGCACGAACAGCAGGATCGCGAGCCGCCAGTTCAGGTAGAGCGACAGCGGCAGCAGCACCACGACCGAGAGGATCGCGGCAAAATGCTCGCGGAAGAAGCCGAGCCATAGCCGCCACAGCGCGTCGGTGCCGTTGAGCATCACCTTCATCAGCCGGCCCGAATGGGTGCCGGAGTGGAAGGTCAGCGGCAGTTGCAGGATGTGCTCGAAATAGTCGGTCAGCACCGCCTGGCGCTGGCGGTGCGAGAGCCGATCGGCCTGCAAGGCCACGAGCGCGCTGCATGCAATGGTGAACAGCCCGAACACGACCCAGGCGGCCAGGAACGGCCAGGCCGAGTTCGAGCCGGCCACCGACTTGCCCGAGAGCACGTCGATGATCCGGCCGAACAGCACGGGCTCGGCGAATTGCGAGCCCGCCAGCAGCAGATTGGCAATCGCGAGCAGCCAGCCCAGCCGCGCTTCCTTGCCGAGCAACTCAAGAACGCGGGTGTAGAGACGGAGGATGGACATGCGGGCGAGGAACTCGGCGACGACGGACTTCGTATTCTAAGCAGGGATGCCGGCGAGATACAGCGGAAGCTTTCAGTTTTGCTCAGTTGATCACCCGTCCGGCCAGCGGCGGCAGGAATTGGTCGTCGAAGATCTCGGCCGCCGCCGGTCGATTGCGGAATTTGAAGTCCTGCGCGACCTGGCCGATCGAGCGCTCGAGGCGCGCCGGGTCGACGCCGCCGAGGCCGTTGCGCCTGACCTCGTCGGTCAGGATGTTGTCAGCGAGTGCGGTGCGCAGGCGCTCCAGCTCCAGGTTGCGGTCGCCGTCCTCGATGCGGCTGGCGGCCTCCTCCGCCGCGCGCCCCGGCTCCATCACGGTTGCGTTGACGCCCGCGATCAAGGCGCGGACGAAGCCCTTCACGGCATCCGGCTTTGCTGCGGCGAAGGCGGGATTGACCACCACGGCGAAGCCGTAGGCTTCGCAGCCGTAATCCGCATAGCGCAGCACGACGAGATCGGCCGCGGGCACGCCGCGGTCGCGCAGGTTCACCGCCGACAGGTAACTGAAGCCGGCGACCGCATCGACCTGGCCCGCGGAGAGGATCGGCTCGCGCACCGCCGCACTGATCTTGTGGAATTTGACCCGCGATGCATTGATGCCGTTCTGCTGCGCCAGTGCCGGCCACAGCCGCATCGACAGGTCGCTGTCGGCGACGCCGACGGTCTTGCCGTCGAGATCGGACAGGAGGTGGATGCCGCGGCTCTTGCGCGCGACGATCGCATAGGGCGCGCGGTTGAACAGCACGAACACGGCCTTGATCGGCGCCGCATGGTCTTTGTCGCGAAAGCGGATCAGCTCGTTGATGTCGACGAGCGCGAGCTCGCTGTCGCCCTTGGCGAGGCGCGCGAGGGCTTCCGACGATCCGGCTGCGGTGTTGAAGGACACGCTGAGATGCTCGGCGCCGAACCTGCCGTCCTTTGCGGCCAGGAAGAACGGCGCCATGCTCGCGTCCAATGGGCGATCGAAGGTGAAGTGAATTGCAACGGATGGGGCGACGGTCTCGGCCACGCTCACATCGCGTGCAATTAGTGTCGCAAGCGAAATCGAGAGAGCCAGCAGGCAACGAAGAGCGATCGTCTTGAATTCCGACATCAATTGCGCCGGTCCGGCATTGTTATGGTTTCGTGACGCTCGCAGCGCCGGCTGGCGATCAGTCTTTCCGCGCCAACATGAACGGCGGATGAGCGGCGATTGCGGCATCGTTACGCAACCCCGTTCAGCTTGTGTTGGGGTTGGGGAACCCAACTTAGGTTATGCGGGTTTGAGAGGCATGAGCCTGTCCGCAGGCGTCCATTCCAGGTCCCAAAGGAGGGCCCAAGATATGTTTGAGCGATTCTCCACGTTTGCGGGCCGAAAGGCCGTTCTTGCCACCGCGACGGCGCTGGCGCTGACCGCGATTGCTCCGACCGCTTCATACGCCGGCGGCCGCCACTGGCATGGCGGCGGAGGCGGCGTGGCCGCAGCTGCAGCTTTGGCCGCCATCGGCACAGGTCTCGCCATTGCCGCCACCCGTGATGCCTATGCCTATGACTACGATCCGGGTTATGGCTATTACGGCGGGCCAGTCTATTACAGCCGCCCTGCTTACGGTCCCTATTATGGTCCGGGCCCCAACTACCAATATCAGCGCTATGGCGGAACGGCTCCGTCCGAGTTCTGCGGCCAAGGCTATTACACCAACTGCTACTAGCCGCCGGCCCTATGCGCAACGCCGACAGGCCGTCGCGCTTGCTGCGCCGGCCTGTCGTTGCTTTTATTGCCGGGCGTTAACGCGCTCGCCATTGCTTTAGAGTAGTTTGAGTACCATGAGTGATTCGCTTGAGCGGCTATATCTGGCTGTGCTCGCGGCCAGAGATCTTGATCCGGCAACATCGCGCACGGCCCGGCTGTTTCAGCGCGGCCCTTCCAAAATGGCGAAGAAACTGGCCGAAGAGGCCATCGAGGTCGTGATCGATGCGGTCAATGGCGATAGCGAGGCCGTGATCCGGGAGAGCGCCGATCTGCTCTACAATCTTACCGTGCTGTGGGCGTCGGCGGGGGTGCGTCCCGAGGACGTCTGGCGGGAGATGACGCGGCGTGAAGACATGCTCGGCATCGCCGAGAAGCTGCCGAAATCACCGGTGAAATTGCCCAAAGTTGCGTCACCGCGCATTGCCTCAAGGCGGCCAATTGTCGCGATCGAGGGCCGTGCCGCGCGAAAGCGCCACTAAAGCGCGACGAAAACGTCACAAAACTCGCGATGGACAAATCCGTCCCATGGTGCTTCATCGCGGCGCCATGCTGAAACGTATCTACGACTGGTGCATCGACGCCGCCCACAAGCCCTACGCGCTCTGGATCATGGGAGCCGTGTCCTTCGCCGAAAGCTCGTTCTTTCCGGTCCCCCCGGATGTGATGCTGATCCCGATGTCGCTGGCGCGCCCGCAGCGCGCCTGGGTCTATGCGGCGATCTGCACCGCGACCTCGGTGCTCGGCGGCATCGTCGGCTACGCCATCGGCGCGCTGCTGTTCGACTCGGTCGGCCAATGGTTGATCCAGGTCTATGGCCTCGGCGGCAAGGTCGATGCTTTCCGCGCCTCCTATGCGGAATGGGGTGCGATCATCATCCTGCTCAAGGGGCTGACGCCGATCCCCTACAAGCTCGTCACCATCACCTCGGGCTTTGCCGGCTACAACATCGTCCTGTTCATCTTGTGCTCGATCGTCGCGCGCGGCGGACGCTTCTTCGTCGTCGCGATCCTGCTCAACCGCTACGGCGACTGGATCCGGGTCAGGATCGAGAAGCATCTCGGATTGTGGGTCGCGATCGGCGCGATCGTGCTGGTGCTCGGCTTCGTCGTCGCGATCAAGTTGATCTAAGGGTGCGGCGGCTTTGCCACCGGGCCGGCTTCGGCTACGGTTGCCGTCATGATGGGTCGATCCGGCAATCCGGTCCTGCGGCTGGGGACGCTGATATTCGTCGTGCCTTGGCTCCTGCTTCGTGCCGCCACGCCGGCGTGGACGCAAGCTGCGCCCGCGCTCGGCCTCCAGGAGCAGGGGACGCAGGCCGCGCCGCCGCCGTCGACGCCCGCTCCTTCGGCGCCGCCGGCGCGCGAGGAAAATCCCGGGCTGATCAACGAAATGGGCAAGCTGTTCGACAAGCTGCCCTCGATCCTGCCGCCGATCAAAAGCCCGGGCGAGACCATGAACGATTTGTCGCGACTGGCGAAACCGTCCACCATGGTCTCGGGGCGCGTGGCCTGTCCGGCCTCCGCGAACGGCGCGCCCGACTGCAAGCAGGCGGCCGACCAGCTCTGCCAGAGCAAGGGCTATAAGGAAGGCAAGAGCCTGAACGCCGACTCCGCCGAGAAATGCTCGGCCAAGGTCCTGATTCCGGGCCGGCAACGCAAGCCGGACGATTGCCGCACCGATACTTTCGTGACCAGCGCGCTATGCCAGAACTGACGTGATCGACGTTGCGCGCATGCAACAAGGAGCGCCTATGAGCCGTACGGAGCAGGACTTCCTCGGGCAGCGTGACATCGCCGACGACATCTATTACGGCGTCCAGACCATCCGCGGGAAGGAGAACTTCCACATCACCGGCATTCCGATGAACCAGGAGCCTTACTTCGTGAAGGCGCTTGGTTACGTGAAGAAGGCGGCCGCCATGGCCAATCGCGATCTCGGCGCGATCGACGCCAAGGTTGCGGACGCGATCATCCTGGGCTGCGACCGCGTGATTGCCGGCGATATGATGGACCAGTTCGTCACCGACTTCATCCAGGGCGGTGCTGGCACATCGACCAACATGAACGCCAATGAGGTGATCGCCAACCTCGCGCTGGAATCGCTCGGCTTTGCGAAGGGCGATTACCAGCACGTCAGCCCCAACGATCACGTCAATTACGGCCAGTCCACCAACGACACCTATCCGACCGCCTTTCGCCTGGCGCTGATCCTGCGGCTCGAGAGCTACATGACGGCGTTGCGCCAGCTCCAGGAAGCTTTCTTCGCCAAGGGCCGCGAATTCGATCGTGTGCTGAAAATGGGCCGCACGCATCTTCAGGACGCGGTGCCGATGTCGCTGGGGGCCGAATTCCGTGGATGGGGCACCACGATCGGCGAGGAGGTCGATCGCATCTCCGAGGCCCGTGCGCTGCTGCGCGAGATCAATCTCGGCGCCACTGCGATCGGCACCTCCGTCACCGCCGCCGTCGGCTATCCCAAGCTCGCGGTCCGGCACCTGAGCGCGCTGACCGGCGTCGAGTTTGTTCTCGCCGGCGATCTCGTCGAGGCGACCTCCGATACCGGCGCCTATGTGCAGCTCTCGGGCGTCCTCAAGCGCACCGCCAGCAAGCTGACGAAGATCTGCAACGACATCCGCCTGCTCGCCTCCGGTCCGCGCGCCGGCTTCAACGAGATCAACCTGCCGCAGCTTCAGCCGGGCTCTTCGATCATGCCTGGCAAGGTCAATCCCGTCATCCCGGAGGTCGTCAACCAGACCAGCTTCCTGGTCATCGGCCTCGACACCACCGTGACGCTGGCCGCAAGCGCCGGCCAGCTCCAGCTCAACGTGATGGAGCCGGTGATCTCGTTTGCGCTGTTCTTCTCGATCCGCACCATGGAGCGCGCGGTCAACAGCCTGCGCGAAAATTGCGTCGTCGGCATCACTGCCAACGAGGAGCACACCCGCAACATGGTGCTGAACTCGCTCGGTATCGTCACGGTGCTGAAGCCCCTGCTCGGCTACAAGCAATGCGCCGAGATCGCACGCGAGGGCTACAAGAGCGGCAAGTCGCTGCACCAGATCGTGGTAATCGAGCGCAGGCTGCTGACGCAGGAGAAATGGGACGAGATGTTCTCGTTCGAGCGGCTGATCAATCCGGATTTGATTTCGTAGCTGTCGGCCATCCGCAGCTCTCGCCTGGATTGCGAGGAGCCCTTGCGACGTAGCAATCCAGCGTCTCTCGGCGCAGATAGTCCGGATTGCTTCGCGTCGCTCGCACTGACTTATGAAGCGCGAATTCCGCGCCTTGGAATTGCGGTAACCGCATTCGCCACGGCGCCAAAACGCAATACTTGACAGTGGAAAGATTGCCTTGTTGGTATAATCCCAACCGTGTGACCGCCAAGAGAGGACCGTTCCGCAATGTCCATGCCTGCCTTGTTTAAGGGGCGCCTGTCGATCCCGGTGATCGGTTCGCCGCTGTTCATCATCTCGGTGCCTGATCTCGTGATCGCGCAGTGCAAGGCGGGTGTGGTCGGCTCGTTTCCGGCGCTGAACGCGCGGCCGCCGGAATTGCTCGACGAATGGCTGGCGCGGATCACCGAGGAACTCGCGGCCTATGACCGCGCGCATCCCGACAAGCCGTCGGCGCCGTTCGCAGTCAACCAGATCGTGCACAAATCGAACAACCGGCTCGATCACGACATGCAGCTCTGCGCCAAGTACAAGGTGCCGATGATCATCTCCTCGCTCGGGGCGCGCGAGGAGCTGAACCAGGCCGTGCACGGCTGGGGCGGCATCGTCTTCCACGACGTGATCAACCAGAAATTCGCGCACAAGGCGATCGAGAAGGGCGCCGACGGCCTCATCCTGGTTGCGGCCGGCGCCGGCGGCCATGCTGGCACCATCTCGCCGCTCGCCTTCGTCGCCGAGACGCGAAAATGGTTCCACGGGCCGATCGCGCTGTCGGGCGCGATCGGCAACGGCAAGGCGATCCGCGCCGCGCGCATCCTCGGTGCAGATTTCGCCTATATCGGCTCGGCCTTTATTGCGACCAAGGAAGCCAACGCCGTCGACAAGTACAAGGAGATGATCGCCGGCTCGAGCGCCGACGACATCGTCTATTCCAACCTCTTCACCGGGGTGCACGGCAATTATCTGAAACCCTCGATCCTCGCCGCCGGGATGGATCCGGACGACCTGCCGACCTCCGATCCCTCCAAGATGAACTTCGGCACCGACGCCTCCGGCGAACGCGCCAAGCCGAAGGCCTGGAAGGAGATCTGGGGCTCGGGCCAGGGCATCGGCAGCGTCGAGGGCATCGTGCCCGCCGCCGAAATGATCGCGCGCTTCAAGAAGGAATACGACGAAGCGATCGATCCGCCGTTGTAATCGCGCCGAGCTCGAGTGCAGCATGCCTCCCATCTACCGCGTCGACGGCAACAGCGTCGTCACCAGCCCGGACGCCGCCGGACCCTGGGACCGTCGCATGCAGCACGGCTCGGCGCCGGCATCGCTGGTGACGTGGGCGGCCGAACGCATTCCGACGCCGATGCCGATGGATATCGCGCGCGTCACGATCGATCTGATGCGTCCGGTGCCGGTGGCGCCGCTCTCGATTGTGACCGAGGTCCTGCGCGAGGGCCGCAAGATCCAGCTCTGCGAGATCAAGCTGCTGGCCGATGGTGTGCAGGTCGTCGGTGCGACCGTGCTCAAGATCAGACGCCAAGCACTGTCGCTGCCCGAGGACGTCAAGGAGCTAGCGGTGACGCTGCCCTCGCCGGAGGACTCCCTGGCCGAGGACGGTCACGCCGCCACTAGCCCGTTCGTGCGCTCGGTCTCGATGCGTGCAGCGCGCGGCCGCTTCGGTCAAGCCGGCGCCGGCGCCATCTGGTTTCGCGTTGATCATCCGCTGATCGAGGGCGAGGCGATCTCGCAGGCCATGCGCGCCGTGGTCGCCGCCGATTTCTCCAACGGCACCGCCTCGACGCTGGATTTCCGCGCCTGGACCTACATCAACGCCGACCTCACCATCAGCTTCGCACGTCAGCCGGTCGGCGAGTGGATCCTGCTCGATGGCGACTCCTGGATCGGCCCAGAAGGCGCGGGGCTGGCAATGTCGCGCTTGGCTGACCGGCAAGGCTATTTCGGCCGGGCGGTGCAGAGCCTGGTGATCGAGAAGCGGTGAGGGGGCAAGCCCGCGCCCCAGCTTCGCTGTCATGCTCCGCGAAGGCATGGACGCTGCGTCGCATCTCGCGACATTCGCTCACCCCACCATCCGGTCGCGCCCGCTCCAGAAGCTGGCGCGCAGCACCTTCTTGTCGACCTTGCCGACGCCGGTCATCGGCAGCTGCTTGACGAACTGGATCTGCTTGGGCGCGTGCGCCGAGCCCTTGCGCGTCTTCACCAGGTTGATCAACTCGTCCGGATCGGGCCTTGCGCCCTCGCGCGGCACGACAATGGCGGTGACGGCCTCGCCCCATTTCTCGTCGGGAATGCCGACGACAGCGACCATGGCGATGTCGGCATGCTGCGACAGCACGTCTTCGACTTCGCGCGGGAAGATGTTGAAGCCGCCGGAGACGATCATGTCCTTCTTGCGGTCGAGGATGAACATGTAGCCACGCTCGTCCATGCGCGCAATGTCGCCGGTGTGGACCCAGCCGTTCTTCAGCGTATCGGCGGTGATGTCCGGCCGCTTCCAGTACTCCGCCATCACGTGCGGCGCGCGCACGCAGATCTCGCCCGGCTCGCCCGTCTTCACCTCCTGGTCGTTGTCGTCGAGGATCTTGACCTCGCAGGCCGCGATCGGGAAGCCGCAGGACAGGAACAGCTCCGGTGTCTTGGGATCGTGATCCGCCTTGCGCAGCACCGAGACGGGATAGCATTCGGTCTGCCCGTAAAGCTGCGAGAACACCGACCCGATGCGCTCGATGCCCTCGACCAGCCGGCTCGGCGACATCGCGGAGGCGCCATAAAGCACCAGCTCGAGCGAAGACAGATCGGTCCTGCCGAGCGCGGGATAATCAAGCAGCACATAGATCATGGTCGGCACGAGCAGCGTGAAGTTGATGCGCTCGCGCGCAATCGTCGCCAGCATGGCCTCGGGATCGAAACTCTTGAGCATGTGCACGGTGCCGCCGCGCATCAAGGTCGGCAGCACCTTCGTGCCCGCGACATGGCTGATCGGCGCGACCGTGAGATAGCGCGCGGCGTCGGGGATCTCGAAGTCGGCGAGGATCGCGCCGGCAGCTCCGGCGTTCTCGCGGTGATAGCGCAGCGCGCCCTTGGATTTACCGGTCGTGCCGCCGGTGTAGTTCGGCGTGGCGAGATCGTCGGGGCCGGCGAGGCACAGCGCGCTGGCGTGGCCCTCGATCTCGATCGCCTGCAAGAGATCGACGCCATAATCCGCGGATCCCATGGTGAAGACCGCCTTGAGCCGGCCGGCCTTCGCGGCGAGTTCGCCGCCGCGGTTGCGGAAGGCGGCCGCATCGACCACCAGCATCTCGGCCTCGGAATCCTCCAGCTGAAACAGCTGGTCGTCCAGCGATCCCAGAGGATGCAGCCAGGTGATGCAGAGCCGCGCCAATTGCGCAGCAACGCCCGCGCACCAGGTGTCGGCGCGGTTGGCGGTGAGGAAGGCGACGCGCGCGCCGGGCTGCAATCCAAGCCGCATGAACACAGCCTGCATGCGTCCGATCAGGTCGATGGTGCCCTGATAGCTCAGCGATCCCTCAGGCCAGGCGAAAGCGGTGCGGTCGGGATAGCGCGACAGTGCCCGTAGCGTCTGCGCACAAGCCGGGGACGATGCGTGGAGCGGATCGGACATATGCTTCCTGTTTCCTCGTTGCTTTGTCATCGGCTTCTGGCGTGCCAATGTTGCTGATGAGGCTAGCACAGCGAATGCGGGATGGAACGACGAAGCCCGCGCAGGGAGGCATGCATGCCGTCGGATCGACTGCAACGTTTCCGCGATCGTCTCGCTCTGCCGCTGATCGCGGCGCCGATGTTCCTGGTGTCGGGAGTCGAGCTGATGGTCGCGGCCTGCCGCAACGGCGTGATCGGCAGCTTTCCCAGCGCGAATTGCCGTAGCCCGGAACAGCTCGACCAATGGCTCACCGCGGTCGGAACCAGATTGCGGCAGCACGAAGAGCAAACCGGGCGCAAGGCGGCGCCGCTTTGCCCGAATCTGATCGTGCACCGTTCCAACGCGCGGCTGGAGCAGGATCTCGCCGTACTGCTGCGGCACAGGCCGGAGATTGTCATCACCTCGGTCGGCTCGCCCGCACAGGTCGCAAAGCCGCTGCATGACGCCGGCGCATTGGTGTTGGCGGATGTCGCCTCGATCCGCCACGCCGAGCGTGCAGCGGAAGCCGGTGTGGACGGGCTGGTGCTGCTCACGGCAGGCGCCGGCGGGCAGACCGGCTGGCTCAACCCGTTCGCCTTTGTCCGCGCGGTGCGGGCATTCTACGACGGCATCATTGTGCTTGCGGGCGGCGTCAGCGACGGCCGCGCGCTGCATGCCGCCGAAGTGCTCGGCTGCGATCTCGCCTACATGGGCACGAAGTTCATCGCGACGCGCGAGAGCATGGCCGATGACCGCCACAAGCGGATGCTGGTCGAGAGCAGCGCCGACGACGTCCTGCTCACCACCGCCGTCACGGGACTGCAGACCAGCATGCTGAGGCCGTCGATCGTGGCCGCAGGTCTCGATCCCGACGACCTACCGGCGCACGGGGCGATCGACATCGCCAAGGACATCGACGTCGCCGCGCGCGAGAACCGGCCAAAACGCTGGCGCGACATCTGGAGTGCTGGGCATTCGACGTCGGGCGTGACAGACGTGGTGGCGGTGAGCGATCTCGTTGCGCAGACGCGCGCGGAATATCGCGAGGCCGGCGGGCGGTAGTCCCCGTACAAATCCGGAGGCGTAGAGAGGCGCCGTCTCCCGATCACGGTTAATCCCGCGCTCTTCCGTCCCGCTCACTTAACGGCAGATTAAGAAAAGGTCCCTTTCAGACCCATTAAATCTCATTAATTAACTCCCAAAAAGGTCATTATCTCCTTGGTCCAATGAACTTTTTCTGTTCAAGACCATTAACCTTGGTTAAGATCCGTGAAGGGCTTGGAGTTAATTGAGAGTTAATTACTGGACTTACAGGGCATGGGAATAAATTCCTAACAGAGCGATCGGTTCGTCATGGCACGCCCTCGAAGCGATGGGAGCCCGGCAGCGGCTCCGGACAAACGCAAACTGAGCAACTTCGTCATCAACTCTCTCAAGCCGAGGGCGAAACCCTACACGGTGTGGGACACGAGCATGCGAGGGTTCGCCCTCGTGGTCCACGCGTCGGGCAGGAAAGTCTGGAAGGCCATCTACTCTCGGAGGGGGCGACCACGGTGGTATCACATCGGCGATGCATCGGTCATCAGCCTCGCAGATGCCCGCCAACTGGCAGGCACCATCCTACTGCGGGCGAGCAAGGGTGAGGACCCGCAAGCCGAGCGCAAGGCGGAGCGGCTGTCCGGGACATTCGAAGAGCTGGCTGCCAAGTATCGCGACTACGCCGAGCACAAGAAGAAGCGAAACAAGAGCTGGGAGCAACCTGACTATCTCGTCAAGAAGCATCTCCTGCCGCGATGGGCCAAGCTTCAGGTCACCGACATCAAGCGATCCGACGTGAGGACAATGATGGCCGCGATTGCGGCACCGATCGTCGCCAATCAAACGTTAGCCGCCGCGTCCGCGATCTTCACGTGGGGCGCGAAGGAAGAGTTGATCGCGTCGGGGTTCGTCAATCCCTGCATCGGCGTCGAGCGCAACGCGACCAACGAGCGCGAGCGGATCTTGGCAGACAGCGAGCTACCGAAATTCTGGGCCGCGTTCGACGACGCGGGTCTGGTCAAGAGCAGCGCGCTGAAGATGATCCTGCTCACCGGGCAACGACCGGGCGAAGTCAGCCACATGCGGGTAGAGCACCTCAAGGATGGCTGGTGGGAGATGCCGGGTGAGCGGGACGTCAGGCTGGATTGGCCCGGGACGAAGAATACCAAGTCAAACCGGGTCTGGCTCTCGAAGACGGCACGAGAGATCATCAGTGCGATGGATGCGACCGGCTTCGTGTTCACAGGTCAGCGCGGTGGAGCGATCTCCGGCCTCGATAAGGCGATGCGGGATATCTGCAAGCAGCTCGGAGTTGAACGAGCAACGCCGCATGATCTCCGCCGGACCTGCGGCTCCACCATCACCGGTCTCGGTTTCGGCAGGGACGCGATGGATCGCATCCTCAATCACGTAGAGGGTTCGACCACAGATATCTACGATCGCCACAAGTACGCGAAGGAAGATCGCAAGATCATGGAGAAGGTGGCGAGCAAGATCATGGGCTGATAGGACGGCCGGGAACCCAGAAATAATATTTACTAGTTAGTCCTGAATAGGTTATATTAAGGACAAGCGGTGACCGCCGCGATCAGCCCGTGCTTCTCGCGCCCAGCGAGGCTTATAAATCCAAATCGGGGCGCCCACTTGAGCCGTGAGGTTCGTGGGCGTTTTTTGTTTTTTACGCCCCGCTTTCGGCTCCTCATTAGGAGTCCGCTTCAAAATGAAGAAGCCAAAACCTGAAACCAAAGTCCGCCTCGTGTTCAAACCTGAGGTGCTAGATCGCGTCGGCGTATCTTATCCCCTTCTTTGGGATTGGATGCGGACCGGCAGGTTCCCCATGAGCCGCGAGGTCGGTGGGAAAGTTGCATGGATCGCATCCGAGATCGACGACTGGATCACGGGCAGGCCGCAGCGGAAGTACAAAACTCGCGCTGAGGAGGTGGAGGCGACACAAAAGTAAGCCCCGCTGAGGCATGGGAGGAAGTGACATTGACTGACAAAGAACAGCGGGACGAAGCCGAGAGCAATCTGTCGATTTAATCAGGAGGAACGACGCCCAAAATTTCGCCGTGGAGATTGTCTGCCAAAAAGGACAATAGTTAGTGACCCTGACCGATTACGATATCGCCGCTAAGAACCTGCCAGCGGTAAGGGCGTCGGTTATGGCAACTCCTTCATCGAGGCCTGGACCAATATCACGCCGACATTGAGTGAGGATGAGCTTGACGACAACTTCACACACAGGGAGAGGAGAACATTTCAATGAAGGGATATTACCATGGACTACACAACAAAAATCCGCGACCGCGATGTCGGCCGGGTCGCGGAGAGAAAAATTACGAGGAGTCGTGAACAGCCTCGTTCTATCATCAGGTCGCACCTGAGTAAATGTACAATCTATGCGTGTCCGGCCGCCCTCGGTTGCCGGACCGCTGGCGAGTTGTTGCGGGCGTGGAGAAGGATCAATCCCCAGACGTCGCTGCATCTTGGAGACGCGTACAAGGCGCTGTGCTCTTGACGTGCAATGGGAACCCTTGCTGCCGACCTCGCGAAGGAGGTCCGTCATGAAAGACGACTCACAAGTCGTTCTGATCCGGAGACGCTATCTGGTGACGTGGCGAGAAACTGCCAAAGGCGGGTTTGGAATTCCGAGCCTCTACAACGCGAGGATCGCGATCGATGCCCTCGGCATCGAGTGCAGCTACGATACATTCCACGAAAAGCTCCTCGTGGGCTTTAAAGGGGATGCCGCAAAGCACGAGCTGACGCAGATCGAAGGAGAGGTGTCTGACCACGTCATCATCAGGCTCAGGCAAATCCTCTCGGAGCAGTACGGCTTCGACTTCACGGAGCAGTACGTCAGAGACGCGGTGATTTCCTTGGCGCTGGAGAACTGCTTCGACCCCGTCTGCGACATGCTCGATGAAGCCGAAGCCGACTGGGACGGCATCGAGCGACTCGATGCGATGGCTGTTGACTACTTCAAGGCCGCTGACACGAAGCTGAACCGGGCCTTCGTTCGCAAAATGATGATCGCGGCGGTTCGGAGGGCTCGCCATCCCGGCTGCAAGTTCGACAACATCGTGGTGTTCGAGAGCCCGGAAGGTTGGTTCAAGAGCACCGCCATTCGCATATTGGCAGGAGACGAGAACTTCTCGGATCAGAGCATTCTCGGAGCTAAGGACCGGGAGATTCAGGAACAACTGGCGGAAGTGTGGATCCACGAGAACGCCGACTTAGCAGGCATGAAGAAGGCAGAGGTGGAGCAAGTCAAGGCATACGCGAGCCGGCAAATCGACAGAGGAAGGCCTGCGTATGGAAGATTCCCGAAGAAGCAGCCACGGCATTGCATCGATGTCGGCACCACGAACAAAATGTCCGAGTATCTTCAATCACCGGACGGCAACCGAAGATTTTGGCCGGTGAAGATTACCAAGTGCGTCGATCTTGAAAAGTTACAGCGAGATCGATTGCAGCTGTGGGGCGAAGCCGCGAGGTGCGAGTCGCAGGGAGAGAGCATCACGCTTGGCGAACTCTGGAATGATGCCGTGAAGGCTCAGGAACAGCGACGCGTCAAGGATTCGTGGGAGCCTGTCCTGGCAAGCCTCACTCCTCAAAAGGTGGTGGCAGACCCCGATGGCTTCGAAAAGAAGGTGGTCCACGAGGTGAAAAAAGCGGAAGTGAACGGTCAGGTGTCTACTCAGTGGCGGGCATCTACTGCAGACTTGCTGAACTTCGCCTTGGGCCTCCGGCCCGGTCACCAGAATAGAGGTCACTCAATGAGGCTATCAGACGCAATGAGGAACATCGGCTGGGAGCGACACTCGCACGGAAAGGTCACCATCGATGATAAGCAGGTCAACGGCTACTTCTGCGATGTCTATTGCTATCCGCAAAAAAGCTGACCATCTGACCCAAATGACCTTTCTACAATCCTAGACTCCCCCGGCAGGATGCACGGATATGTACCCTTTATCCTCTATGCTCTAGAACTCTCTAAATCTTAAAGAGGTCATCTAGGTCATTTAGGTCATCTATACAGGCCTAGTTCCAGGCTTAATTTGCTAGCTGACCTCCTACATGACCTCGATTTTGAGGTCAGCCCCCCTGCCACGAGGAAGGAAAATCACCCGACCCCTGCCACATTGCGTCCGGCCCGTCGTGGTTCAAGCGCGCCGTGGTAGCGCGATGACACAGGGGGTACCCTCACCGAACCCCTGTCAGCCCGCCTGAGGGCCCCATGAAGCCAGAGGTTCCCGCATTGACGCCAGAGCAGCAGGCCGCAGCCGTAAAGCTCCGCGAGACAGCTTTCCCAGAATCGCCAGGGCCATGGCCTGCGAAGATCATCTGGGTGTTCTTCCACCCGCGGCCGCCGCGAAAGCCGCGAGCACCGAAATCAAAAAGGACCATGGGTCCAATTTGCCATCACCCCCATTTCACGGCAGCGTTCCTGTCCGCCGTGAGGTTCGTCGCAAGGACGGCTAGGCCATCAACTCACGCACGATGAGATGTATCTGAAACTCGCTGAGGCGGTAAAGAACACGGCATGACGACCAAGCTACCGTGGCACGTACCAAAAATTATTGATCGCGGAATTCGAGTACCGCCGAAGAAGAACACGTGGCCTACCTTCTTCGAAATAGTTGGCAAGCACTTCGCCTCGCACCAAACTTTCCCTGTCGTTTATCCAGAAGTGAAGATCACTCCCACCTGCGTCGTGAGAAGGCGCCTCTTAACGCGCAAGCGCGTCGGAGAGCTTCGGGCCCGCCGCCGCACGAGAGCGGACAGGCATGACCCCGTCGAATTTCGTCACATCCCGCTGCCTCGCTCGGTGATCGATCAAATTGCCGCCGACTTGAGGATCAAGCGGGCCGATGACGAGCCGGTCACCGATAAGCAATGGGACAAATTAATCAACGACGTGATCGCGACCATCGTCGTGAAGGTGGTGACCCGAAAATAATTGGTAACGCGTTACGCGAACGTGGGATTTGATGGCGTATAGTAATGATTTTAGGAAGCCGTGCCGTTGAGGAAATGAAACGCCATGAGCGCGCTAGTTCACAAGACGACTGAAAGCGATGTCGATCTTAATCGGCTTGACTTCATCCTGTCAGAACCTTTGCCTGATCATTACGACGATATCGTCGGAAATTCCAAGGATACAAAAACCGGCGGCTGGGAAATTCCTCAAAGAAATCTTCCGGCGCTTGCTTTTCATGATTCTAAATCGATCGTTGGTCGCTGGGATGGCGTGAGATGGGAGCGCGGTGCCTTGCGTGGGCGTTTGGTTCTAGCTCCATCTGGGACTTCAAAAATTGTGGATGAGGTGCGGGCTCTTATAAAAAGTGGCTGCCTAAAAGCCTGTTCAGTCGGTTTTCGAGCGCTCGAACGCCTGCCGAGACCTACTGGCGGCTGGCATTATCTTAGGCAATTATTGATCGAGTGCAGCCTTGTAGCGACACCAGCCCTGCCGAGCGCACTTTTGGAAGCCAAGCGGCTCGGCGTTTCCAATGAAACGATCAAGAAGATTTTCAAGGAGCAGAACGAGAACCGTACTATCGCCGAACGAATTAAACAGGCGCGTGCCAACGTCAAGCACTACAGCGCTCAAGAGAGAGCAGCCGTCATCCGTAAGGCGAAAGAGGTACTTGCGCGATCATCTAAACACCAGCAGAAGGCGAACTCGAAAACTCAACCGAAGTTGCTGCCGGCAAGATTACCGCCTCTGTTGTCGCCACAACAAAAGGAGAGGATCGAGCAAGACAAATACAACGCTGAAGTTCTCCGACGGGCGAGAGAGCAGGTCAAAATATACGAGAAGGAAAAGGTGGCGCGAAAGCATCAGGAATACCTGGCGCGCAGAGACCCACCGACATTAGATATAGAGTCCTACGTCACTTGGCGCGGACAGAAATTTCCATATCGCGGTTGAGATAGTCGAAAGATGAAGAGCAGCATGATAAAGAATATCATTATTGAATTCGGCGATGACCTGATGGTGGGACCTGACCTGACCGAGGAAGAGTGGCAACAATTATTGCAGGGCCACCGTGAAGCGGCGATTGAACAACTGCGAATCACGTCTGTGATTGACGAGCGCTATGCCGATATCGAACGTGCAGCATGCGGTTTGTTTTGGCATACCGATGTTGTTGGAAGGGTGCAGTGATGAATGGCGTTGTCGCGGTGATAGTTGACGGGGTTTGGCAGCCGCTCCCGCTTAGCGATGGGCACAACGCGATCGATGCAAGGAATGATTCTTATGTGGTCAATTCGTCAACCAATGAGGTTGATCAGATTGTTTCGTTTTTAAGTCAAGTCATTCGGCGGGCGCAATCTTTGTCAGATCAGGATCAGCGCAGGGTGCGGGATTTTGTTTGTGCTACTCAGTCGATGCTAACCGCGACAACGTATCTGCCCAAATGTGATCAAACGAAATTCGAGTCCGCTTTGCGAGATGTAGCAGCGAGAAATGGATAAGGTCCATGTCGATCCAAGATGCACATGTTTCGACTGAGGAAAGCCGCAACATGCTCATCGCAGAGATGCTGATCGCGGAAGAAATGCAATTGTACGAAACGAATTGGAGATGTTATGTGCCGAGATATGCACAAATCGTATGAATTCAGCGGTGTGAACTTCAGATATTCTACTCGATGCGATGCAAATCATACGAAGCATTTGAGCAATGAGTTGCGAGCGGAGGTTCGTGCACCCGTCTCGTTGAGCGCGACCTTAGCGATGATGATACCGACGAGCACGTCAACACCATCTCGCTAAGGGACGCTGCTCTTTCCTAAGTGGTTGGAGTCCGCGTGTTGAGGGCAGTTCAGGCTTCGCGAGCGGCCAGCGTTCTTTCTTCTGCCGGCCGCTCGACAAAATGACAGGGGCCAGGGGGGCGTATCAAAACAATAGACCGTTTTGGATCGCGGATCACGTGCTGGTCCAAACCTTATAAAAGGACTTTATTCTTGAGGGAATTATTCAGCGTCACAACTTAGAAGGAGCGCGTATGCTACAACGAGGACGCAAATCCGCAGCGGCGGCCAACGTACTCAGATTGAGCGTCAGTGGCGAGCCAGCCCGACTGTCCCCACCGTCATATTTGAGCAAACCTGAGAGGTCCTTGTTCGTAGAAATTGTCGGCGCTTGCGACCTGAGACACTTCGTTGAGTCAGACCTTCCACTTCTCTGCAGCTATATACAAGCCACGCTCGTAGCGAGAGCAGGGCCCGGCGAAGACCTCAAGGCCTGGGAGAGTGCCGTCAAGTTTCAGTGCATGCTGTCAACCCGATTGCGTCTGGCTCCGCAGTCGCGAAGCGACCCCGTCAAGGTTGCCCGGCAAGCTCGAGACCATACCGATCATCAGAGTCGCAAGCCGTGGGAGAATCGGTGATGGACGATCTCGGAGCCTTGATCCGTCGCGACGTGTATCTCCACTCGCTGCTGCCGCTTGACGTTGGAGAATTCACTGATGACAATCTCATCGACAAGCTCAACACCATGGAACTGGTGATGGCGGAGATCATGGCCAACACCCGTGCCATGCAGTCGATGCTAGGAGTTAAAGGAGACGGCTGATACCCAGTGACCAAAAGAGAGGCATACTTTTCATGAAGTCCGCGCGTTAAGGCATGAGCTAGAGCAGCGAGCGAAACGAGGCTTCTGAACACGACGTTTCATCCCGACCTGAGTAGGCTGAGTCGAGCGCAAGCAGTCAAACTCGCGATGTCGGCCCATCGGGGTAAAGCGGACCGCGCAACTGCGCGCCCCCAAGTCCGAAAATGACCCTAAGGCGACCTTGGCAGCGCGCTTCCGATCGCGCCTAGATGCGAACCTCAGATGTGAGGAGCAGGGCAACTGATCGTGTTGATGGCGGTACTCGGGTTGTCGCCTGACGACACCGCTACTATATTTAAGGTGGGTGAATACTTGCCTCGGCGCGCGCTTTGGAATCTGGAGCCTCGTTGATGCATCATGGTCTGATGCTTGGCATTGCCGTACTCGCAACGCTTATCGCCCCAGGCACAAGAAATTGTGCGGACGCTAGATCTCTGGCCGAGGTGCGGCAGACCGGTATCCTACGCCTCTGCGCCAACCCATCCGCACTTCCTTATTCGAACCTCACCGATAGAGGCGGTCTTGCCGGATTCGAAGTCGAACTCGCGGAAGCGTTGGCGCACGAGATGGGATTTGAGCTCGGTGTGACCTGGGTTCGAAACGCCGGTGATATTAAGAACTCGGATTGCGATATCTTGATGGACGTCGTCGCCTCCGCCGCAAGCTACGATCGGGAGGGACTTACCGGGCCGCTGACAACCCATCTACCTCTTCGCTTTTCGAGACCTTACGCAGACAGCGGTGTTGTCCTCGTCATTTCATCTCGATCTTCGGTTCGTCGGCTTAACGATTTGCACGGTCAGAAGATTGGCGTCATGGTTGGCACCATTGAGCACGAGTGGTTGGCCAAACACGACTTCCGCGTTTCGGTCTTCGCCTCTCAGGAGGACATAATTGCCGCGATCGAGGCAGGCGAAATCGAAGTCGGCGCCACAAACCCCGTGATTGTCGGCTGGTATCGGCACGAACACCCCAGCACGGCAGTAAGGATACCCGACGGATACGAGCCAGAACCGGCACTGCGCTGGAGTGTTTCAGTCGGGCTTCGCCGAGCGGACGATGCGCTGCTTGCAGCCGTGGATGCTGCGGTGTCACGAGTGGTCGAGCAGCAGATACCAGCGCAGATCTACGCGAAGTATGGCATTACCTATCTACCCCCTTCCGGCGCAGGTCTCCAGTAAGGATGCAAAGCCTGGTGCGACTGACACTACGACCACTGCTCTATCCTCACGGTACAAGCAAGGCTAGATGCCTTGATGATGTTAAGGCGTCTGCTCACGGACAGGAAGCCGCACTGTGCTTACTGAACAGTTCTTCCGCTTATCGCCCCGTCAGCGAAGTAGCGGCGCATCCCATCAAGGTCCGGTTAGTGAAGCACAGCGGAATAGATTTGCTCGCGGTGAGTTCTTCGGATTTTGACCCGAGGCGGACCCGGCGAGTGGTTGCGAATGGTCACGACATCCTGTCGAGTTCAGCAGCGCCGCTGGGGCCGTCATGCATGCCAAACGGACCTCCGACAGCGCCATGGATTCTTGAGTCTGGCTAACTGAAATCTCGAGCCGGCCCTCGGATGCGGACATTCCAGGTGCGACAGACCTCCGGGTAAGATGGCCGATTCGCGGAGTGGTTCGATCACCACGATTCGGCAGGTAGTGGTTCCACCGCAGCAATTCCACTTTGCATCTCGCGCGACATCAGCCGTTTGGTCGCCGGACCGGAGCTGCGTTATGGTGTGCATCCTCTGCAATGAAATCGGATGTCAGGAGCGGGTTGTCGTTGCCTTGGTTTGCTTAATCGAGCTGAGCATCGTCGCGGCCGTAATCAGCAGCAGGATGCCGAAGAAACTGAGTGCGATCTGCATTGCAAGCTCATCTGAGATTTTGACCAGCGCTATGTGGCTGGCAAGCGCGAGCAGAACGCCGAGGCAATAGATTGCCAGGGGGTTCTCGCCGCAGCGGATCGCCCCGCGCATCACCGGCGTCGACAGCCCTCGCCAATTGCGAGGCACAAGCCATACCGCCAAAATCGCAAGGGCAATAAAATGCAGCAATCGCAATGGATCGAGGTCCGATTTGCCCGCCAGATAAGGCAACTTCGCCAGGATCTGTGGGACAAGCACCTCCGGTGGTCCGATGCTCCAACCCAATGCGATAGTCAGGCTGAAAGCCAGATAGAGAACGGCAAGTCCAATCGCCCAGCGTGAGCTCAACCGCGGCCAGAACTTCTTGCCCTCCGTGACACACCACGCACCAAGCACAACCAGCAACTGCCAAGCAAGCGGATTGAAGAACCAAGCGTTGTTCGGCCACGCCGGAACGGTCCAGCCGAAAAGATGCACCGACGCATAAAGCAACAGCGAGGCGCCGAGCGCCACGTTCGGCACTCGGAGCATCAGCCACAGCAGTGGCGCGAACAAAAGATGGAAAATCACGAAGAGAGGCAAGACGTCGGTGTTGACAGGACGGTATTGCAGCATCGCCGCTTGCGCGAGCGTCGCTCCCGGATGTTCCAAGAGAATGCGCGTATTGGTCTCGTCGGCAAGCCGGCCGCCGCCTGCGAGGTAAACCACCACGGCGCAAGCAAGAATGAGCAGCAGAAAAGCGGCGTAAATGTCCCAGCTACGTTGCAGCGTACGGCCGAGCACGCCCGTCCATCCGCCGCGCTCGTGCGCCTTGCCGTAGGCGATCGCGCAGGTCACGCCCGAGGCGAACATGAACACTTCCGCGCTATCGCTGAAGCCATAATTTCGCAGCGTCAGCCAGCTTCCGATGTTGTTGGGGACATGGTTCAGAAAGATGCACCAGAGCGCGATGCCGCGGCAAACATCGATTCGTAGGTCGCGGCCGGGCACTTTCAGCTCCGGAAGCGCGCTCGTCCTAGGCGCAGGTGTCGCGAGCAACTCAGGTTCGAGGTGCAGAAGCCGACCGAGCAACACCTTGGCATCGGGTTCAATCTCCGCCGGCGTTCGGCGAAAGTCAGTGTTCGGCGCGGCGCTATCGCGATGCTTGTCGAGGTCGACAGGCGCTTCACGCCATCGCATCGGCTCCCGGGCATCCGAAAGATCGACCGAACTGATCGTCACCATCTCGACTGAAGGGCTGCGGGATGGCGGCGCAGGCACCTTCATCATGGTGGCGACGGGCCGAAAGGACGGAAATGACAAGCCTTCCGTCGGCTCTTCTTCGGTAATAACCTCATATGAGCCGGCCGGTAATAGTCGTTCAGCGCTTGCGATCCGGAATGGGTGCTTGAACACTACCGTTTCGCTCCGCGATCGGGTCATCACCATGATCATTCTCGCAGATTGGCCACGAGGTGCCGCCGTAGCCACTAGCACAGGGGCGATGTCGCCGGGTGCAAGCGACGCCATTCAGCTCTTCGGGCGAATGCGTTCCGATTGAAAACTCAATTGGCCTCCACAGTGAGTGGAGAGCGCTGAAGCTATTTTTCTTTTTCTACGCTTCGTCCCGCTGGAGTACAGCTCCGCGCCAGCGTCACAATCGAACACTCGCAACGGTGCGCTCTTTGTGCCCGAATAGCTATCTGTTTCTTTTATTCGGGTCATCGACCAAACCCAGTCGTGAACTGGCAGCCCCCATTACTGATTCCAATCGGCTCTGGCTCTCCAAGGCGTATGCTGTTGGGCTCGTGAGCATCATGTCGACTTCAGGCAGTTTATCACGCAGAACTCAACGGCTGGGCCGCACTGCACGACGAAACAGGGTCTCCATTCAGAGCCTTCGGGCCTGAAGATCACCCTGATCGCGAGAGGTTGGCGCAAACTGACGTCTTGAAGTGCGAATACGACCTCGGTGGGGTATCGCGATGAATTGCCCTGATGTGGAAGTTATTCATTAGGTGCTCGAACGGAAACGGCGTAGCTTGTTGACTTGGCCGAGTGGATTGCTTGTCCGAGAGAGCTGCCCAAAAACGGCGACACACCGAAGTCGCCGCTTCCACCAAATGGCAGCCCAGTGCCGTCGGTAGGCACACGTCATCCTGAACATTGATATTCAAATCGCATCACGATGCGCTCAGGCAGCGCCTGCGTGCGTTGGGCGACCAATTACAGAGCAAGAAAGGCGAATATCATGAGAATGAGCATTGCAGTTGTTGTTAGCGCTTTGTCGTTTGGGGAGAGAAAGTTGGCGAAGTACGCCCGCGTCGCCACTACCACGTGGCTCGGCCCCTCCGTGCTGATCAAATTGGCGCACATTCTTGAAAGAATCGGACTTGCCATGGTCGGGGCCGCGGGCGGTCTGTACGTGGCCGTAGGAATGATGCGCATGGAGAACGGTTTTTTTCGAAACGAATGGATCGTCTTGTTGATGATGCTTTACGGGGGCTTTGGCTTTTACGTGGGCATCGATCTGCCTAGCCGTCTTGCGCAGACAGTAAAATCCACCAGACCGGGAGAATGGAGCTTTGGCACCGACGCGGCGGCGATAGCTAGCGGGGCCGGAACTTTCTTTGCCGCGACAGCGGTGTTTCTCTCCGTTGGCATCATTGTCTTTGACCACATCATGCGGGATGGATTCAGCGTTATGGTGGCATGCTGTTGGGTGCTAGGCACTTCGGTTCAGATTGCTGCCGGCGCCATAGGCCGCAGCAAAGTCATGGTCGAGGATGGTCAGTGAGGACCAAGATGTGGGGTAAAGATAAATCAATGTCCCTTTGGACGGCCGAGAAGCTAGGCGAGAAAGCCAAGGCAGACGCTGAGAACGACAACTACAATCCACCACATTCGTGGTGGCCCGGCCGATACAGCGTTGGTACCGAAGCCCGCGACAAGTACGACAGAGCTTTTAATCTTCATCACAGCGACAAGGACGAGTGCTAGGCCACCTCAGGCGACCTCTTTCATTCGGCCGGCAAGCTGAAATGCTATCAATGAGAAGAAGGCAGGGAATGGCCGACAAGGTGGACGGGTCTAATCTCCGCTACAGCATCGGGGTTGTAGGCGTACTGAAACGACGCTCGTCCAGAACGGACCTCCGCTCGGATGGCCCCCGTCACGTGCCTGAACTGGACCATGTGTAAGTTTGCGTGCCGATGGGTGCGGGATCACGATCTTTGTTTGGTTTGTCCGGGACGGACAGGCAGGGAAACGAGGACGCCGCATAACGCGCAGGGGAGCATGTGCATGTGGTGGAGGAGGTCGAGAGACGGCTCAATTCCATCCGACGCCATGCGGACGCGGCGCGAGATAGGTCGAGCATCCCTTCGGCTCGATCAACGCCCGCGCGGGGAACTCCGTCAAACGGCGCCGCCGCGCGGCGCTATGAATACGTTGGCCGCTACTTAGACGACCGACGCGAAAACATCGGCGGCCTGCAACGATTGTCGACCACGGCCGCCTCTGAGCTATCCGTTTCCACAAAACCAAGACCCCAAGTGGCCCTGCGGCCGTCCCGTAAACCGAGGACTAATCGTCGCCATTAATATTTGGAATATGAGCATTATTGACCAGTGAGCGCGGCACTTTGGGTGCATACTGCCACTCATCGAAGAGTGAGTTAATTGCCGTTGGTTCCATTATATTGGCCCGAGGTCCTCAAATGAGTTCTCTTAAGCGGCGCATTGAAGCCGCCGTCGACTCGCGCATTGCAGCCCTCACCGAAGTGCGAATTGCAGCCGTCGCTGCGACGGCGGCTAATTTAAGAACTCAGTTGGACGAATTGGACCAGCTGCGCGATCAGATCAGAGTGTCTGGGCTGAGATTGCGGGCGACGACTATTGGCGGACGAGGATGCGAAGCGAGACGCTCGGGTCGAGGCGACCGAAGGAAATGACCTCTCCGTTGCACTAGGCTGGCCACCTAACTATACGTAGTCATGTTCGTTTTTTTGATGCAGCGGTCACAATAGTTAACTAACGTGGTTCTATCGTCGGCCCATCTTCGGCAGCTATCCGACGACTGTGAGCAGAAGACTCGCGCCTTTTCAGCGTGAGTAGCCATGCCAAAAAACTCTCCCCGCCCGATCTGCCCGAACTGCGGTAAGCCGATGCACTTCGTTATCGTCAAGACAGGCGGTCGTAAGTTTCGGTGTATCAAGTGCGACGACATTGATCCAATGCAGGTCCCGGAGTTTCAAGCCTGGACCACCAGCGAATTGCGCCCGCCGAAAACGACATGAAGGGCACCTCGTACAACATCAGGGTATAGAGTACACCGTAGTCCAAACGGCCAATCCTTTCAGCACGATCGGCGCCATGGGACTGCGCCGCAAGGTCTCAGTCTTCCGGTGTGAACACTGCCTGCGAATAGAGAACGAGTAAGGTCGCTTCACGGCCTCACGTGGCCTGCTTTAGTGTGCAATTTTGCTCAGACCCCACGCTAGGGATGTGCAATTTGTGTCAGCATCGGGGTTTTGCTCACCCTCCCGGGGCTGGAATGCCGCCGTCCGCGCTTATTTAAGCGGGCGGCGTTTTTGCTATGAGAACGGTCGCCCGGCTAAGTCGCTTCCACATGGCACCGCGCGGGAGGAGATGGATCCGAAGAGCCGCCCAGCCGTCCGGTTCGCACAGGAGTGGCTGAGATCGCCCGGGCTACAGCCGCCGGAATAGACTCTTCGGCGTGCAGGCTTCAGTGGACGTGAGTTGGCCCGCGTATATCCGAAAACGTCCCGGCGTCGTCATGCGCAGCGTTCCCGACATATCCACCATGTAGCCTAGTGCAATCAAGCGGTCGGCGTGTGCTGCGGGGATTGGGGCAGCCCGGCCATTTACAGGCACGTTGCCAAGCAAAAGCAGCGATGCGAACTCTTCATCAGTTAACATTTCTATTTCTGATGCCATGACCCTTATGGTGGACCGCTTCGGCAATCCTGCATGTTCAATTTTGATCAGACCTCGAAATAAAACGCAGCCGCGTAAGTTGGCGGCCTCTTCATTATAGAGCTGTCATGGAACTCAAGAGTATGATGCGCGAGGTACTTCGCCTCGGTTCTAGTGATGGAATCCGAGTCTTTCACGCCCGCTTTTTCGCTCGCTTTTTCCGACCCCCACGTAGCGCCATGTTGATTTGTTGCTCGCCCTGCGTGAACTCCAAAACCTCGATGATCTTGTAGTGTGGTGTACCATCGTCGGTTGCTGCTGGAGTGATTTCCATTCTAACCTTATACCGATCATTCATGAAGGCCGCGCCACGCTTTACGGCATCCTTCGCGATGTTCGTCCCTTTAATGTCGGCGTAGATTGGCTTTCTTTTATAAATGAACCGCCAGTTCGGAGCCTTCGTGTCGAACACCGGTCCGTGTGAATATAGGACTGCCGTTACGATCTTCGGCGTTTGCTCCTCATCCTCCTCGACTGGATCTAATCCGCCAGGATCTTCACACGAGGCGATGATGGCCTGTACATCTTGCTCCTCGTAGACACTGACTGGCTTGTCGTCCTGAAGAAATTCGATCGCGTGAGCTTGGTTGTGGTTCTTGATCGGCGCGAGCGTGCCTTCTACAGCTTCTAACACGCTGGGATTCTGCGCGAGACGAAACACGTCCTTGCCGATTTGCAGCGTGTGTCCAGAACCTTCGAGCTTGATAATGAGCGCGCCTGGCGAGTCCTTTGCTTCTTGCACCGATTCGACCTTGCGGCCATTGCGCCACTTCAAATATCCGAACACGCCACCCGCGACTGTGCCACCGAGCACACCGATTTTCTGCAGAACGTCACCGGCCTTTTTCACGCCCTCGTCGTTCAGGAAATCTTTCACCTGATCCAAAATAGTTTGTAGTGTCTCGAAATTGATCAGAAAACATTTGTGCTCGAACTCGGAGTTCACCAGAACCTTCATGCGTGCCCGGTCCTGATTAAGTTCGGCATTCGCGGCGCGGATCAATTTTCCGAACGCAAGTAGCGCCGGGGCTAGTGCCTCGACATCCATACTGTGATCGCTGTCGTCATCACCGACATACGCGACTTGGAACCGCTTGCGGTTCTCCTCGCCGTCTGTGCCCTCAGCCAAGTGATTCCCCCACAAAGTCAGCCGGGGCACAATCCTACATTGAAAAGGAACCGTCTACTGAACCTGTTGACTCCGTGTTCATGGGCTGTTCTATCGTTGATTTATGGCTGTGGGGACCATCGTCGAGGCTTGGCAACTCGGCTACGGGCTCACCTGTTGAGCCGCCTACGCCCTGGGATTCTTGCGTTGGAATTCGGAGCTCACATCATGACGGGACGTGTCCCATCAGCAGGAAGCGTCCGAGCAAGTGGGCTCATGGCTTGGGCGTCGGCGCTGCCTGACCGCGATACTGGCTCTCTGTGCCCCAAAAGAAAAGCCCAGCCGGGGTTAACCGATGGGGGCCAAAGTCTGATTGGCACCAATTTTGGCACGGTGCCGATCGCATCGAACATAAGAGCGGAGAATGTTCCAGAGAAGAGAAGTTGTATTTGCTGGAACTAATATGCTCTGTTCATTTTTGGACAGTCGGGAACCAATTACCTCCGCACGAGTCATCTAGGATTGGTTTGGGGGACGGGACTTCGTAAATGCCAACTAACGAATACTACTTGCGACAAGCCGAAGTTACGGCGCGTATGGCATTAGCCGAGTCCGACCCGGTCAGAGCCGAAGCTCTCCATGTACTTGCGCTAAAGTACTTCGATAAAGCCGAGAAGGCGCGGGCAGGACAAATGACACCGGCGTACCAAATCCCCGGCGGAGGAAAAGATCGGGACCTAGAGAAGTAACGTCCGTGGTTGAGATGATTGGCGACGTCGGCTTCGCGATAATGGGAAACCACAGGAGCAGCGCGAGCGGGCCAAGCTCATCAAGGTTGCCGAAACAACTCTGAGGCAAGGTCGTGGGCGACCCGCCCCACCTCGGAGGAAATGAGTTAATCAAGAGTTAATTTCTGATTTGACCAGCGCAAGAAGTCGCTGTCACAGAAGGACTTCTGGCGTCCGCTACCTTAACGGCAGATTAACCATCGCCCGCCAACAATCCCGTCACGGCCGCCAATCAGGACCGAGAGGGACAGGCGATGGACTTCAACTATCTCGACTGCAAGACAGCCGCGACGCTGGACGAAATCCGCGTTCGCGTGGCCCACGCGCTGGCCCGCCACCCGCTGTGCCGCAACGTCCGCTTCGACATCGTCAGCGTCCCTCGCACCCGCCGGGGCGGCAACTGGACCGTGACGCTGCAATCGGTTGAGCCGCGCGCGGTCTGGGAGGCCTCCGAGATCGTGGCCGACATCCAGGACGCCTACGATCTGGCGCGAGCTGCCTGATTCTCTTGAGTTTTCCGGGCGATGTCGCTGTAGTCCGCGCGATTGCCGCCGCAATGGCACGGTTGAGCCTTAATTATCGCCCAGTTTCCGGGCACTGATCACGTGGACTTGAAGCCGGGCGCGGAGGGACGTTTGTCCAAAGCCATCACCATCGTCGTGCTGACCTGTTTCCTGGTCCTCGGGGCTGCCACCAACGCCATTCTCGGGCGCGACAGCGTGCCTAGCGTCAGCGCCGAGATGATCTCGCAGACGCCTCCGGCCAAGCCGCTCGCGGCCAACCGCGCCGCCAAGGCCGACCGTCTGGTTCCGACGCTGGCACTGGCCTCGGCCGCGATCGAGCCGGTGCAGGTCGCCGCCGACAAACTCGCCCAGGCTCCGGTGCTGACCGAGCCGCTGCGCCAGGCCTTTGCCGCAGCCACGCCTTCCGATTTCCCGATGCCGAAGGCAAGTGCGCACCAAGCGCCCGCCGCAGCGGAGATTCCCGCCGTCGAGGTCCCGGCCAAGCCGAAAGTCGTGGCCAAGCCGCAGCCACAGAAATCCTATTCGCTGCTGTCCGACGCACAGATCGCGGGCATTAGGGATCGCCTGAAATTGTCCTCGTCGCAGGAATATTATTGGCCCTCGGTCGAGACGGCGCTCCGCAATGTCGTCCGCAAGATCTCGGCGAACAAGCTCTCCAATCCGAACGCGCCAGGCGTGCCGATCGATCCGAATTGCGACGAGGTCCAGCAGTTGAAGTCGGCCGCGATGCCGCTGCTGTTCCAGCTGCGTGATGACCAGAAAGAGGAAGTGCGCAAGCTCGCCCGCATCATCGGGCTGGAGAAGGTCGCGCAGCAGATCTGACCTCAGTTCCTTTGGGAACTGCTTCCGGATCAGGAACATCTGGCAATCAACGTGCGTTGCTCGCCCCAAAGAGGGAGTGGATCAATGCGCGCCTCGACAGCCTATTTCGTCGGTGCCGGAACCATAGTCGCGGCCATCGCCATTGGCCTTGGCGGCGGCATCGTCGCCGGCAACATCATGAATCCGGTCGCGCCCAAGCAGGGGCCCGATACCAGCAAGATGGCGCAACGCGCCGAAGTCGGCAGCGCGCCGGCAGCAACCAATGCACCGTCCGAGCGCGTCAATTATCTCACCGGTTCGCAAGCTTTCGGCGCGATCATTGCCGCACCGGCCGAAGCAAAGCCCGAACCCGCCAAGCCCGACACGCCAACCACTCAGGCGAACGCTGCACCGCGGGCACCGCGACCCTCGCAAGCGGCCGCGGTCGAGCCGCCCAAGGAACAGTCCAAGCCGGCACCAGCCGCGCCCAGGCCTGCGGAGCAGCAGGCGTCGACAGAGCCGGCCGCCGCGCCGGACAATGCCTATGCCAAGGCGCGGGATTCCGACGTGAAGCGCGCCGCCTCCGAACGGCGCCGGGCGGAGCGGCGTGAACGCTGGGCCGAGCGCCGCCACTATTACGAGTCCCGCGAGCCGCGCGGCCTGCGCGACCGCTCCGATTGGGACGACGTCGCGCGCAATATCCGCGAAGATTCCGATGCGCGCGACTATGCCGGCCGTTCGCGCAGCGGCTTCCCGCAGATCAGGCTGTTCGGGCCTGATGACGACTAAAACATGATGCGCAAAACCGGGTCCGGGTTCGCTCTGCTGGGGCGCTCCCGGACTTGAGGGCCGGCTCAGCCTCCGTGAGATTCCACGACCTTGCGGCAGGAGTCGGAGAGCTTGGTCTTGTTCTGGCGCAGGCAGGCATTCATCTGCGGCGGCTTGCCGATATGTTCGGCGCAGAATTTGCTGGCATCGCCGCGGCAGGCCATTTGCTCCTGCGGCGTCGGACCGGATTGCGCAGCGGGGGACACGGCGGTGGCGGCGAGCAGCAGCGCGGCAAGAACCGAAATCTTCATAAAGCACCTCTTTGGGATTGTCGTTGGTCCAGTGGGATCAAGCGGGCCGGACGATCTCGCGACAGCCGGGCGCAGGTCCATGCCATGTTCATGGCACCGGGTGCGCCCTTCCGGCCGCCGCACCCCATCTTCATGGCATGTATCCACGCGCCCTCTTTTGCCATTCAGGCTGCACGTCGGTTGCGAAACCCGGTGATTGCGCCGGGTCGCCGAACGGGAGCGGGAGAGCAAAATGTCGAAAAGAGCGGGAGCGCTGAGCGCCGGGCTGACAATCATGGCGCTGGCGGGTGCGGCGATGGCGTCGCTGGGCACGAGCCCGGCGCAGGCCGTGGTCTATTGCAAGACGGTCGGCGTGCCCAAGGGCTGCGTGGTGCGGCCGGCTGCGGCAGTGGTGGTTGCGCCGGGAGCTCCGGTTGCGCGGGCTGCAGTCGCGACACCCGGTGTCGGCGCGCCCGGTGTCGGCGTGCGCGCAGGGACGCCGATGAACCGCGGCGGCCCGGTCAATCGCGTTGGCGTGCGCTGATCGTCCATTCGGTTGATTTGATTGCATTGCTTCGGGCCGACGGAGCCATGCGGACGAACACCCCCGTCCTCCGCAGAGGCAATCACCCGGCCCGTCCCTCTCTCCGTGCGCCCCACACGTTCGGGGAGGGGGCCTTTCAGCCCGCAGCCGCGTCGCTGTCGGGAAAGCGCTGCGGCAATTGCAGCCGCACGCACGTGCCTGAGGCGTCCGAGCTCAGATCGAGCACCGCGCCGCAGCGTGCGGCGCGGCTCCGCATGTTGCGCAAGCCCCGCGCGGTCTGGCCGCCGCTCGCACAATTGTCGGCGCGCGCAAAACCCTTGCCGTCGTCCGTCACGCTGATCACGCCATACGGCCCGTGATCGTCGTCGAGCGTCTCGATGCTGACCGCGATGTGGCGCGCCTCTGCGTGCTTGACGGCGTTGGTCACGGCTTCGTCGAGGATGCGCACGATCTGGATGACGTGCCATGGCCGCAGTTCGGGATGCAGCGGCAGCCCCTGCGGCGTTGCCACGCGCCAGTCGAGCGCGATATCGTGCGGGCGCAATTGCGCCGTCGCGCGCTCGCGCCAGGAGCCGAGCGCGAGCATCAGGTCGCCGCCGATGTCGTCCATGGAATCGATGACGAGACGCAGATCTTTCAGTGCTGCGCGAGCGGCCTCCGTGATGGTCGCGCCCTCGTGGCCGCGCTCGGAGAGCGCGACGATGCTGACGAGCTGGCCGCCGAGGCCGTCATGCAGGTCCCGCATCAGCCGCGTGCGCTCGTTGGCGAGCGCGGCGGCGCGGGCGCGCGCCTCCTCGCGGGCAAAGCTCGCCTTCAGCCGCTCCTCGGCCTCGGCCACCCGTGCGACGAGCTGGCCGGCAAAGCTGTCGACTTGGTTCAGCGCGCGGGCGAAGCGCCAGGTCAGCCCGGCGCCGATCGCGACCAGCATCGCCGAATAGGACAGGCGCGAGACGAAGATGCGATCGTTGCTCACGATCTCGAGCACCGTGAGCATGTCTTGGACCCAGCAGACCAGCACGATGGTCACGGCGCAGCCAATCGTGAAGCTTGCCGCGTCCTGGCGCCGGACCAATGCGGCTGCGGTCACGCAGGCCATCAGGAACAGGCAAAGCCCGACCGTGGGAATGCCGAGCACCAGAAAGAGTATGCGCGGCAGCGGCGGGCCCCCGATCAGCCCGACCACGAACACGATGAGGCCCGGCACGAACAGCAGTGTGCCGTAACGCGGCCAGCGCCAGCCGAAGAACAGCACGCCGAACACGACGATCAGCGCGCTCTCGATCGGTGCGGATGCCAACAGCACGGCGGCGAGCCGCGACGTCGTGGCCGGCGGCAGCGGCGGGGGCACGAATGCCTGCACCACGCCGAGCACCATCGCCACCGCCAGCACGCCGTAAACCGGCTCGTGGCGCCGCATCAACCACATGATCGCAAGGATGACCGCGAGAATCGATTGCCAGGCGGAGAACACGACCGGCAGCGTGACGAACAGCAGCGCGCGCGTCTCGTAGGCAGGACGCAAGGCGGCATCCGGTCCGACATAGACGCTGTCGAGAAAGCCCTTCAGCGGCCCCCATACGAACAGCCGTACCGTGATATCGTTGGCGCCGTCGCGCAGCAGCGAGGACGGAATCGCCGCGATCTGCGGCGTGTTGCGGTCCGGCCGGTTGGCATTGGCGTCACGCCGGGAATCCAGCACCACGACGCCGTTGACGGCGACCTCCACCGCGTTGCTGAACCGCGGCAGATACACCGACCACCCTGATCCCACATCGCTCCGCCGGAATGTGAAGGCCGCGGTGTAGAGCGGCGGGTCGGCCAGCGAATAGCGCGATGCGGTGAAATGCGGCAGCGTCACCGCGTGCATCGTGCCATTCTCGCGCGCCGAAAAGTCGCTCACGGCGAACTCTTCGGGATCGCCGGGTTGCAGCAGCCGGAGCCCAAGGATGGTGACGATGACGATCAGGGCCTGGAGCAGCAGATAGGGCACGAGGCGCGACGCAATCAGCCGGCGCCGCGGGCGCGTGAGTGTCTTCGCCGCAATCTCGCTCACAGCTTGATCAGGCCCTGCTGCACGGCTTCGAACACCGCCTCGCTGCGGGTGTGCACCTCGAGCTTGCGATAGATGTTCTTGATGTGGCCCGGCACGGTCTGCCTGGACAGGCCGAGATGGCTCGCGATCTCGGCGTAGCTGAAGCCTTTGGCAATGCCCCAGAGGATGTCGATCTCGCGCGGGGTCAGCTTGGCCGTGTTGAGCACGGGGCCGGGCGAGGGCTCCGCCGAATTCTGCGTACGCCGGACGATGAAACGGGCGATCGAGGCCGAGATCGGCGAATGGCCGGCGACCAGATCGCGCACGGTGGTGGCGATGTCGGTCGGAAAGGCATCCTTGAGCAGATAGCCGGTGGCACCGACCGTGATCGCCGAGATCACGCTTTCCTCGTCGCCGAGCGCGGAGATCACCATGATCTCGGTGTCGGGAAAGCGCTGCCGGGTTTCGCGAATCAGCTCGATGCCGTGCCCGTCGGGAAGTCTGAGATCGGTCAGCAGCACGCGAGGCGCCGCCTTCCCGAACGCGGAGCGAGCTTCTCCGAGCGTGCCGGCACTGCGCACCTCGTAGCCGGCCTTGACCAGCGCGTCGTGGAGCCGCCAGCAGGTCGGCGCGTCGTCCTCGACGAGGAGGATGGTGATGGCCTCACCCGTCTCGTCCTGTTCGCTCATGTTCATCGTCCCGCGACCCGCGTGTCCCCCGCGGCGCGAGCCAAGTCTAACCGCGGCACGGACGTCGTGACACCCATAATCATGGGGGCGGCAATAACTCGGTCCCGCGCCAGGCGCAGATAGACGGTTTTGGGATTGGGCCTAAGCCAGAGCGCGTGCTCATCATGGGCGCTGCCCTGACGGCGCGAATGCGTCCGCTCTGCCTCTGACACCAGCCCATTACGGCAGCTCACCAGACGTCCGAGTTGGGCCAAAAGCGGTCGTAGGGTCTAGTCAATCTACCGAAGTAGACGCGATCGGTTCCATCAAAAGAAGAATGGATTGCTTCTCCATCTAAGTGTCTTCCACGCGATTACACCCCGATCAGCGTACTCGATATGCCATGACCGACGTGGTTTGTTCTGATCGTCGGATCGACACGCGCTGCAGTAGTTCGGCGCTGGAGATCGCGCTCAAGATTTTTCGGAACTTTCGTCCGCGCCCAAGCCCGAAAATTGGAACAGCGCCGCACGTTGAAGCCGAAGCCAAAGAGCCGATGGCTAATTCCTTTGGCGTTCTGGGCAAGCTCTATCTGACGCAATCGTCAGGAGGTCTTTTTCCGGTGAAGCGGTCAGTCATCCAATTTACCGCCGCCATCGCGCTCGCCTGGGCTGCGCGTCCGTGGCCGATACCGGGCAACACCACCATCCTGACCTTGCTGCCGGCTTTGCACAACTTGTCCATGTAGGCCTGCGTGACCGCGGACTGGATGACCTGGTCGTTGGCCCCCTGCGCAAGAAAGATGGGGATCTCAGGGGAGAGCACCCTGGTGCTGTTCTGTTCGAGAAGCGATCGCCAAGGTTCTGCCTTGCTCGGATCTTGCACGGTCAGGAAATATTGCTCGAGTGGCCGCCCTGTCCTCTGCCTTACGATCAGGTCGAAAGGGCCTTCGATGCATTCTTGCGCCAGCCTGTCGATTGCAGGCATGGCGCGCGGATCGACGACGTTGTCTATGGCGGCTCCGTAGACTCGGTGCCACGACCAAAGCGTCATCGCTGTGATGTTCTTGCCGCCGATCGTGTTGATGTCGTCGCTCATCAGCTTCACGAGGTCCGTTGCCGGGGCCGCTGCAGCGACACCGAGAAGCTTCAGCTCAGGAGCGTAGGCGTTTGCGATCATCCCGGCGAAGAGCGCGGCCTGCCCGCCTTGTGAATGCCCCCAAACCGTGAAGTCCTTGCCATCGCCTGCGCGGGGAACGGAGCGTGCCGCGCGCACAATATCAATCACGGCTCGACCCTCGCTCTCACCGACCAGGTAAGGATGCGGGCCCGGCGTACCGAGCCCTGGATAATCGGTCGCCGCAACGACGAAGCCACGGGAGATCATCGAGCGAAGTCCCTGGATCTGCTGGAACAGAAAAATGGCGAGCGATGGGGCGCAACGCGGGACGATACCCGAAGTCGGATGTGCCCAAGCAACGATCGGACGTCCGCCGAGCGCGGGCGTGCCTTGCGGAACGATGACGACGCCGGACACAAAGACCGGCCGACCGTTCAGCCCCGTCGAGCGATAGAGCACGCGATAAGTGGA
>NZ_JADPKH010000005.1:0-51871 GCF_023073835.1 Bradyrhizobium sp. 153
CTTTTGGGCCGTCAAAGCCCGAAAGTTTGCAATCCCCAAGACCTTCTCGCCCCGAAAACTGATTCTTGATCAACCGCTTGGAGGTTCTTCACGGACGACTATTTTGACCATGCGCTGGCCGCAGCGAGAACATCGCTGCGGCCTTCGTCTTTTCTAGACGACTTCACAGAGCGCTTGCCGCATGGGCTTGAAGGCATGATCTCCAAACATCGCGATCGGCCGCTCGCGGCGGGCGTCAGAAACATTGGCGAAGGTGAAGAACCCGAGCCACCCCGCGATGGAACGCGAGCTATGAAAGCAAAAGACCCCAGCCCGGGGCTGGACCGGCTGAGGCCTTGCGAGGAGCGCACTCAGCACGGCGCCTCATTGTCATCTCAGCGTCGCAAGACAACGCGTCTTAATTTAGAGGAGCAGGTGTCCTGCGACCGCACCCCCAAACTGATATCGCTTATAATTCGGACCTTGCCGCTTTCAACGCGGATTCGAGCGAACCGCCCGGTCGAGTTCCAGATTTCTCAAGTGGCAGACCACCCCAATTTGCGATTCAGAATTGAGGCATTCCCCGCCCCGCTGCGTGAGCCTGCGCCATGATGGATTGTTGGACAGTAGCCCACAAAAGGGCGGCCTCAGCGCTGGGCGTAGCTGAGGCCGCTAGGGTCTGCTCCGGAGCTCTTGGGGGCACCGGAGCAGAGACCCCAATTTGCGAAATTGCCACTTGTTCCCGACTCGTAAAAAGCTCCGAAATTCCTTATCTTTCGCCCATGCGGATGACTTACGAGCTCTGCCTGGCGACCGCTGGCAAGCAGGTCCCCTCAGGGCCGGACTGGTTCCACGAAGTAAAGCACGATGGCTACCGAATGCTGGTCATTCGGGAGGACAAGCGCGTTCGTCTACTCTCCCGCAACGGGACCGACTGGACCAAGCGCTATCCTTGGATTGCCGAGGCGGCGCTGAAGAACCGAGAGAAGCACTTCGTCGTCGATGGTGAAGCCATGATCCTCGGCATCGACGGCATCTCTGATTTCAATGCCCTGCACTCGCGCAAGCACAACCATGAAGTCCAGCTCTACGCTTTCGAAGTGCTGGCTGTAGGTGGCGACGACCTACGCGATTTGCCGCTGCATTTGCGGAAGACAAAACTGGAGCGGCTACTGGCGCGACGACCGGACGGCATCACCGGGGCGCCTTTCGAGCGTGGCGAGATCGGACCTGACTTGTACCGCGCCGCGTGCCGTATGGGCCTTGAGGGGCTAGTCTCCAAGCACCGCGATCGGCCCTACCGTGGCGGTCGGCAGAAGCACTGGATCAAGGTGAAGAACAAGCAGCATCCAGCTATCGACCGGGAGCTATGAGCCGCCTAGAGCCGTCCGCGAACTTTCGCTGTTCTTCTGACTGATCCTCTCCGCCGTCGGTGCGCCGTGGCAATCCTTCGTTGCTCAGCTTCGAGCACGCGGTTGCGAAGGACTTCGAGTTCGGAAAGTTCACAAATGAGTGCGTCGAGATACTGGCGCAGGACATCGGCGCGAGCATAGTTACGCATGGAACGCCCCTGAAATAATCACACATAAAAACAAGGCCGCTAACACGGTAGAATGTGACCAGTACAGCGTTTGCATTTTATGGCGTCAAGATGCTTCTATCGGTTGCCGCGGGCGACTTTTCGCTCAAATGAAAGCCCGCCAGCGCGAACCGGCACGTCGCGATTCATTTTGCGATATTTTGGACCAAAGCAGAGTTAGCTCAACGGCTTAGGCCGCGATTCCGCGACGCTCAACGCGGGGGCGTGCCCACGCAGAGGCGGCCTTTATCGTGTGTTATGGTGCGCACTTAGAAACTGGTCGACGTTGTGAGCGTTCAGAGAACTCCCATGGACGATTCCAAACGACAGCCCCGGCAAGATGTGAAGGCCGCCATTCTCAAGACTAGGGCGGAAGTCGAACTGCTGAAGTCCACCATTGACTGTCATTCGGCGCACTGTTTGACCCCGATCGGCGCCGAAGGTTGACCCCGGTCAACGTCGACCTATTCCTTGAACCGTCACCAGAATGTTCGTCACGCATGGGGTCAGTGTTGGAAGCCGATGGGGGTCAAAGTTCGGCGCTTATTTACACACCACGGCATCGAGCGCCTTGCGGATCTGCGCCGAGGTGGTTCGATCCCAGCTCGTGCCGACCTTGCCCATATAGACGAGATCCTTGCCTTCCCTCTTGCCCAGATACAGCGCGGCGACGCCGGAATCCTTGACGAAGCCGACCACCTGAAACTTGCCCTTCTGAACGACCTTGATCTTTTGCCAGGCTTCGACCCGGTCCGATCTGTATGGCGCATCCACGCGCTTGGAGACGATGCCCTCATAGTTCAGCTTGCTGGCAGCGACGAACAGCGCTTGGCCGAGGGCGCGAAGGTCAGCTACGAGATTGTCAGTGATCGCGGCAAGCAGTCAGCCGGCAATCTGCGGATTGGTTAGGTCTTCCGCGAGGGCTGGCGTGCCCTCGTGCTATGATCCGCCCGGCCCGGTCGATGAGCCGATCGTAATCTACAGTCCAAACTTTCCCGCCGGCTCTGAGCTCATGCCGATGGACTATGTAGCTGCTATGATACGCAATTTGCTGCTCGTGGCGGCTTGGACTGCACTCATCGCGATCATTTTTATGAGCTTGTCGCCTATCGGTCTCCGACCAGAGACTGGCCATGCGGGGCCCGAACGGTTTGTGGCCTACAGCGTGTTAGGCACACTCTTTATGAGCGCTTACCCTCGACACTTTACGGGGATCATGATCTTCGTCTTAACTGTCGCCGTTTCGCTCGAACTTGCGCAACACCTAACCCCCGATCGGCATGGCCACCTTGCCGACGTCTTGGAAAAGTTCGGCGGCGGAGTAGCAGGCTGTAGCCTCACTCGGCTTGTCCAGATCCTGCGACGCCCCTGATAAGAAGCGGACAGAAGCCCGTGAGGGGCTGGACGTAGTTCAATACCGATCGACTATGTAGCTGCTGCTTGGTGTGGCGGCTTGGACCTGCGGGGGGCTTTCACAACCGCCTTGGTGGCGCGCTGGGTGGTTTTTTGCTCATGATCAACGTCAAAGTAGCCGTAGGCTCGCCGGATGATCTTCGTTCACCGGTTTTAAGGCGAGGAAGTCTATTTTGGAGCATTGAGGTGGCTCAATACTCTCAAAGTTAGCTTAAGCCCTTTCAATGCCGCGAGATATCCGACGCAAAGAACTCGTTTCGCAAGTGTCGCTTGATGTTCTCGGGTTGACGCTCCCCCTGGGCAGCGAGCTTAAGCACGCGCTCGGCGACCTCTATGGCGGATCGCTGCCGCTGAAGGGTGAATGACGGGCTGGAGAGAACTTCGTCGAGAACGTCGCGAAGCATCTGTACGGTGGCTGCGTCGTAAGCCATGAGCCAAGTCCCAATATACTAAAAAAAGGTCCACGCCCGAATATGCGTCGGGAGCGCCTATTTTCCACCTGAGCACTGAAATCTCAGTTGGCAGTTATGATGCAACGCCTAGGCCACAGCCTTATGACGGCTCGATCGTTCTGCCTGTGGCGCGCGGCTAGTGGCTCAGCTTGAGCTTATTTCCCTTCCGCCTTCAGCCCGATCTCGCGAGGCGGCGGATGGCTTCGGGTCGGCCGGGAGGGTCTTCCTGCTGGCGACGCCAATCATCTAATATTTTCAGCGCGTCAGCCGTCATGCGGACGTTCACCGCCTCGCTGTCTATTGGCGGCCGCCCATCCTTTTCGGCTTTTTAGCAGAAAGAGCCGGATGAACACTTCGGGCAGGGTCCGTTGCTCGATTATCTGAGGAATCTGCGCGAGTCGATTGCCAGGTTCAAAGCCCCCTGACAACTGGCCTCCGGGATCGGGGACCGGCAGGGACAAGATTGCCAAAGCCCGGTCTAGTGGCCCGGGCATTTCTCCATGGGCGCCGACAACGCAAGCCGGTTCTGCATGCACTGGAGGCCCACGTTCGTGAGGATGGTGAGCGAATCGCCCAAACCGCCCGTAGAGCGGAGATCGACGCCGCCGCGTGATGAGAGGCGGGATTGCGACGGGAGCCCGCCGGTTCACGCTGCCGGGCATTCTTTTGAGTTGTGCACACTAGTGAACATTAAACGCAGTGATAATTCTGTCACGATATCTCGCGTACTTTAAATCGTTTTATTGGGTTGAGGGATAATGTTGAGTACCTTTGATCAAGTTGTTTTCCATCGCGCCATTTCACTGCAGAAGCGATTTGCGTTTCTCGAAGGTCAGATGGCCGAATTGGCCAACCTGCGGAATCGACTGGCGCACGCTGAGTTGCGGCGCTTTCGGTTGAGGGCGAGCCGGTCGGCTTTCAAGAAGGTGGCCCGACGCCGCACCTGTAGATAACCTTCCTGCTCAACCTACGAGGAATTGCCAGGCTCCCGCTTCTAAGCCCAAGCTATTGGAAAGCGTGGGTCGGGTGATTCATGGAGCGGAAGCCGTTTGAGAGCATGTCTCTCGAAGAGCTGTGGCAACTGCACACGATCGTCAATGATATTCTCGCCGAAAGACTCGTCGCGAAGAAAGCAGAGCTCGAACGACGACTGGAGCTGCTTAACCGGCAAGACAAGGCTCCCCATTAAGCTGCCTCGGTGGTCGACCGGTTCACGCTGGCAGGCCCTTTGCTGCCGACCATGACGTAGAAGCCCATCACTGCGACGACAAGGAAGGCTCTATCCTGTCCATGGATTTCGCGTCCCTCGCGAACGTCTGAACGGCCGCCTCATACTGGTGGCGCTCAAAGACGAATTCCATGAAGGCGCCGGCGTTGCCCGTGACGTCTTCAACGATTTTGCCATTGCCTTGCTGCTCCTCGCTGAGGATGTCCTGAAGTGGTCGGTGCATGTTCCGAACATTATGAGCGTATCGGTTCCTCACTCTGGCGACGCCTTCGATAAATCGGACCTGATCCGGTCGGAGCAAGCCCAACCCTTTCGCTAGTGCCACTTTGCCAGTACGTCCTTCCACCGGGGGGCTTACCTCTCATCGGCTGTTACACGGGAACAGGATTGCTCCCGTGGAACTCATCGAGGCATTCGGGCAGTAACGTAATTGCCCAGGATCCGCTGCCTGGTCATCAATGCCGCCGCAGAACAACGAGAGTAATCGTAAGCGGGTCTGGGCCTAACCTGGAGCGCTACGCTCCTGCTTTTCTAGCTTTAGGAAGTTAGGGATGACGGCTTCATCCGGTTGGCAGTGCTCACCGCGCCTCAGATCGCTCGTCAACATCCTTGCAATTCGCAGAATTCGATCTGCTCCGCTGCTTGTCTCCGGCCGGTGCGCCACATTTATCCGAGTCATTTGCAAGCTTTTAAGGCTCTCGTTGATACGCTTTTCGTTATCCACGTCCAAATGGGCCGTGCCCTCGTCCAGAAACAGAATGCTAGGCTGTCGATAAAGCGCCCGCGCGAGCATTAGTCGTTGTTTTTGTCCACCTGATAATGAGCTACCCATGTCTCCGATTAGACTGTTGTAGGTCATCGCCATCGCCATGATTTCTTCGTGTATACCCGCCAGCTGCGCGCATTGAATCATCCGCTCTTCGTCGAAAGTGGCGTCAAAAAAGCAAATATTATCGGCAATAGAGCCTGAGAGTAGTTGATCCTCCTGCATCACTGCGGCGACGTGCTCACGATAGGCTCTTCCACCAATCGTCGAGAGAGGAACATTGTCGATCAGCACTTCCCCGCCTGTCGGTTCCAGCAACCCGAGCATGACCTTGACTAGGGTCGTCTTGCCTCCGCCTGAAGGACCCATAATCGTGATAAATTCCCCTGGTTCAATGATAAAGCTGATGTCTTCAAGTACAAAAGGATCCGTTTCAGCATATCGAAAAGAGACCTTTCGCAATTCGATCCGGCCCTGAACGCGCGGGGTATAGGCCAACGGCCGATCATGGCCCCGCTCAAGGGGGTTTAGGGCAATATCAGCCAAGCGCTCCAGATGCAGTTCGATAATTCGGAAATCAAGAACCTTTTCGACGAACTGAACGGCCTTCTCGATAAACTGCTGTTTATAGCTAATGAAGGCGAAGATCATGCCGATCGTCAAGTGATTGCCTAGAGCCAGTTGGACGGCGAGGTAAATGCTGAGAATGTTCTCAAGTCCAAACAGCGTGTCGTTGATACCTGTGAAAGTTATTCTGATGTGACCCAGCCGAACATTGGCGCTTACTACATCCGCATAACGGTTAAGCCACTGGGTCTCGCGGTCTGTCTCACGATTGAAAATCTTCAGGCTTTGGATCGCGCGCAGGGTCTCGATGAACGTCGAGTTTTCATGAGCCTTGGCTTCTATCACGGCTAAGTTGCGCTCTCGCAGCACGCGATAGAGACTTAGACGCACTGCCGCATAACTTGCAAATGTAACAAGAACGACGACCGCGAGTTGAGTGCTATAGACAAAAATCATTGCCAGCGTTGCAACCGCCATTACGCCATCAATGGCGGCAGTTATCACGCCTTCTGCGAGTGCCGTGCGAATTGGCTCAATGGACGTGAAACGCGAGAGGACATCGCCGATGTGCCGCTTTTCGAAATAGGCGATCGGTAATCTGATCAGGTGGTGAAACAGACGAGCGCCGATTTGGAAGTGCAACGCGTTCTGGACAACTAGAATGATCGAGGAGCGGATAATAGTGGAAACAACTTTGATGGCAGTTAGGAGAGCAAATCCAAGAGCCAGGACCGTCATCAGATCGGCATCGCCCCTGGCGCTGACCTCATCGACACTGAGCTGAAGGTAGAAAGGGCTTGCAATCACAAATGCTTCAAGAACTATTGAAAGCACCAAAACCTGAGCCAGTGCATGTGCGTTACCGCGCAGCTGGCTCCAGAAGGTTGAAAATGGAAGGCACGCTCGCTCGTCTTTAGGAAGAAATGCCTCGGTTGGGGATAGCTCAAGAGCAACGCCGGTCAGATGCTTGGAGGCTTCGACAGTCGGAAAGAACCTCTCTCCCAAAGCCGGGTCATGCACCACAATACCTCGCCTCGTGGTCGACTTCAGGACTACGAAATGGTTCATGTCCCAGTGCACGATCGCGGGCAGGTGCAGGTCCCTGATCTTATCAAGCTCATAGCGCAGAGGACGACTAGCTAGTTGCATCTGGCAGGCCACCTGAATTACGGCTCTTAGCGTCACACCCTTTAGCGAGACGGGATAGCGTCGCCGCAACGTGTTCAGATCAATTTGGTGGCCATGATATGAACTTATCATAGCAATGCACGCGAGACCGCATTCCGCTGCTTCTGTTTGTCGGATTACCGGTAGGTGATGCCTACGGTTTAGTACATGCACCATGATTGCATCCTGAGATTGACATTCTGACGCTGAGCAATGGATCGAGCAACCATCTGATCAGAGATCGTCTTTCAAGAATGATGTCTGCTTTCAAAAGCATGTCGGCCTGAAGCCGTATACGCTTGCCATACGCGTCAATGTCTGGGCGATCGAGTCTCGCCGTGACCCTGTAGGCAGGCTCCTTGAGCTCAATGGGTGCGGAGGTCTCAGCGCGCGTCAACATCGTCTGTGAGACTTCACTTACGCGGCCGCGATATGTACCGAACTGCTGATAGGGGAACGGCTCGTATAGTATTCTGACGTCCTGCCCCGGCTGAACAAAGCCTATGGCCTTGGCCGGAACAAACAGGTTTGCTTGCAGCTCACTGTGGTCAGGGACGATCTGCATTTGCGGTCTTTGCGGATCTGCGAATTGACCAACAGTCGCTTGCAGAATTGAGATGCGTCCCGCCGCTGGCGCTCGCACCTCGTACGCCCGGCGTCCACTAATTTCGGCTATGCGCTGTTCTGTCGTGGCAAGTGCGCTGCGCAGGTTCTGGATCTTTCCTTCCGTGATAGTCGGCAGCTGTTCGAGGGAAGAACGGGCTTCGGTAAGCTCATTCTGCCGAGCGGCTGCCTGCTGCTTCAAGGAGTCGAGCTTCTGCTTCTGCTCGAGCGCGGCGATTTCCCGCTTTTTATATTCCACGTCTGAGACTATCCCTCTGGCCGCCAGGCTCGTTACAGACGAAACGAGTTCGCTGGACAACCGAATTTGTTCGCGCTGGTTCTCTATCTGAGCGTCGAACCGCGATACTTCAGTTTCGAGACTTGCAATTTTGGCTGATAGGCGCGCTTCCTCGGAGTTAATGCGGTCCTGTTCCGCACAGATTTGATTTCTTAGTGATACTTGCTCCGCCCCGAGTGTGCCGAGCATCACATCGTTCACGTCCTGCCCATTTGCCGCAATCTGAGTAGTTTCGATGGTTAAAAGCCTCTGCCCTCTTTTGACCTCCTGACCCTCTTTGACATGGACCTCTTTGATTGTTCCCGACTTGGAGGCGAAAATCTTCGCCGTGCCGGCGACCGGCGTCAGGTAGCCCGCCACGGTCTCCTTTCGAGCATATTGTCCGAGAAATAGGAATGCGGCCGTAAGTGCGACTACCGCCGCAATCAGCCAGCTTATAACCTTCGTCGATCTCGTCTGGAGCAACGCGACCCGGCCCCACTGCCGATGGTCGTGTTGGAACTCAACTGCTTCCTGGCGAAATAACAGAAGCTGCGATGACACGGCTCCAGAACCCAATTGCTATGTACCTCGGGACACGTCTCCGTCCATCAGAGGCTATGTTGGTGAACTGAAACCCACTACCTACTGGGCTTGCCGATCGACATAGCGTCAATGATGGTCCTGTTATTCGTTATTACGTCGAGTTGGCTCCCGCCAGTTTGGGTGATGGTTCGATCTGACGATCTCACAACGATCGCGATGTGGATGCTCTGACCCGCAGAGACCATGTCAATGTCGCGCTCGTCCAACTCATAAAGCGCGCGCTTATAAGCCATTGGGATTCTCCTGTTGAAGAGCCCGCTCCTCCGCAAGTTCGATCGGGACGAGCGGGCAATCACTTACCCGACTTGAATACCAGTATTGTTGTTGTTGGACTGGTAGATCAAGACGTCCTTGCTCTTGTTCACCACAGCAACGTTTTTCTGGAAGGCCCAAATGTCTCCCGTTCTGAAGCCGCCCCCGCCACACACTGCATCCAGTTCCTTGTCGGCCAACTCACGCATTCCATTGTTGCTAGTCATGGTCATTGCAGCCTCCTGTTTCAGTCGGTCTGACGCAATAGATTGCCCGTGTCGGCAGTCTTCTTGCGACACAAAATTGTACGTAGATTTCAGTGTTGCGCAACGCTGCATGAGGCGTACGACATTTGAATCGTCCAATGGGCAATATCGTCGTGTACGACCGTTGCCCCGAGAACGGCGATACGACCTTTGACTTAAAACCATTTTCCTTCTGTTGCGATGCGCGTTCGGATGATGACCCTCCGAGCAATTGGACGCTGGCCGCCGCGCTGCGCCGCATCGTGCGATCGATGGCTCCGATGCGCATCGACCTGAACGCGCCCGCCGTTCGCTGGCCTCATACCTGATCTGGCTCCCCTGATACGTGATCTGAGGGCGCGTCTCGCCTCGCGGCCGCGTTCACCATTCTATTGATGGGAGCTTCATGTCTGATGGGGCTTCATATCCCATCCCCCTCTGAGGTGATGGACTCTACCCATTTTGAAGGGGATTGCGGGACTCGGGCCAACTGAGTTATCTGAATTACAAATCGCAATGTAAGTGTGTGGGGCGCAGACGCATGAGTTGCGGAATGTCTATCCCTCACGGGAAACCGCTAGTTGCGATTATAGACTCAAAAAGCCTGCGACGCGCGAGCTTGATAAGCTTCTTTCAGCATTGGGCAAACTCGGAAGATCTGAGGTTGACATCTTTCGATGTCGATCAGGCCTGCGAAGCACTTCACGCACAAACAGACATTCGGATGCTGATTGTCAACGTGGGCGGCGACTCCGTCGCTGAGCCGGGAAACTTGCAAACATTTATGATGCTGCGTGGGCAATCAGGTGATGTACCCTTAATCATTATCTCGGATAGAGATGATCCTCAAGAGATCGCTGCCGCAGTCGCCGCTGAGATAACAGGCTTTGTCCCTACCGGTATAGACGCCAATCTCGCATGCGAGGCATTATCATTTATCCTACATGGTGGTTCGTATTATCCACAAGCCGCTATTCGTCAGCTTCAGCGGCAATCAGCGCAAAACCAATCACAGGAAGAGAGACCGCGATCACACTACTGCAGCGCTGGCTCCGCACTGAAATCCGATCAGAATGGGCGCAGGAGGAAAAGCAAGCTGACGGGACGAGAAGGAGAGGTGCTTGAGCGTGTCCGCCTCGGAGACTCTAACAAGATGATCGCGCGGGAGCTCGGGATGACGGAAGCAACTGTGAAGGTATACGTAGGCCAATTGATGAGGAAATTTGGTGCAGCAAACAGGACGCAATTGGCTCTCGTTGGAAATCAGGGTATCGCGCTTGATTGTACTGGGTTGGCTGAAGTCCCGGTCGCAGAGGACTGTGCTAACGCGGCTGACGTCGAAGAACGGAGTGTCGAACCAATGTTGTGTTTTGATAACATCCTGACGAGGTAGACGAAACGAGCTGATCGACGAACGACAGGCTGTAGTCGATATCGCATTCGAGCGGCTTCCTCGCTGTATGGCCGCAACGCTTGAGGGACGCCGAGAAGAGCGGCCAACATGGTCTAAGTGGGCGCAACAAGGTACCTATTGCGCATTCCAGCGAAGCAAGGCCTTTCGTTCGCAGAAGCGGAGCTCCCGTTGGGGCGGCGCAACGACTAGGCACCTTCTGTAACCTGGTGTCGCATTGCCGACGATCGTTTCGCCGTTAGGACTTTTGAGCGGATCGCTCGCGATCTCCGGATGATGTGTGTGATGGAGTAGGTCCTGCCCTGAGCCATCCCGAACCATGAGCACATCACCTTCAATCGCCAACGGATGCATCCCGGCTCAACGGTCTATCGTGCACGACCCTAACCCAAAAGGATAGACAAGGGTCGGCCATCCGAGGAACAGAAAAGGTGCTGCCCCTCCTCCATGCGAGGAATGGCGGCGCAAAGCTGCGAAGAGTATCGTTGGGCATCGCAGTTGGGGCGGTTCGCCATGCGGAAGTTGATTAGGTATGCTCCGGAAAAAGAGCAGAATGATCTTCTTAAAGACGCAAACGCTTGCGCAGCATCGCGTGACTCCGCCGAGTCACATATTCTTCTTGCACAACCGCCGGCGCGCCAGGTTTTCCCTCATGGGCGAGCGGTGGTCCTCATTGCTGTAAGCGTCCTGGCGGCCACATCAGGGGCGGAAACGCGCGCGTCTTCGGAGTCCCCGCAGGTACAAGGGCCCGCCTCCGCCGGTTCGCGATCGTCCAATGTCGGCAACGCTTCGACCCGGCTTATGCAAGCGGCGGCAAACAATCCAATCTCGCGACAGGCGCCGGAAGAACACCACGGAGCAGAGCTCCTGCCGCCTGAGTTGGTCACCGCAAAGGACTCTTATCTCTCCAGTCGGGCCAGCAGCGAAAAAGTAATGCATATTTCGCAAGCGGCCGTCGGCGATATAGGACAATCTCCGGAACGCCGCTCGGCGGAGAGACGGTCCTGCGAACTCACCGTTGGAACGCGCGCTCTTGGATTGCTGCAGCCTCTCGAGCCGAAGCATCAGCGGGCTGATTCGCTGGACCAGGAGTTCACCGGAAATCTGCGCGAAAGTGAGGCCCAAACAGCACTAGCAGCCAAGAGAGAAGAGAGCGCGGCGCCACCGCACGTCACGGACAGTGGCGCGGCCGAGTTGCGAAAGTTGCTGCAGCAGGAACGCGAACGAGCGTCGCAGCTCGAACAGGATTTGGCATCGGCCAAGCGCGATGTCGAGACGCAAGCGGCCTTGGCAACTAAGGCAAACGAGGAAACCAGCCGATTAAGGCACGCTGCAGAGAGTGATGCGACGCAGGTGAAGCGATCGCTACAGCAGGAGCATGACAAAGCGGAGGCGCTGGCAAAAGAGCTTTCAACCGCGCGCACGCGGACATACGCATACGAGGCGCAGGCCCGTAAAACCGATGAGCAACTGCAAGACCTCAAGAAGAGGGTATCGGACAGTGGCGCAGCCGGGTTGCGAGCATCCCTGCAGCAGGAACGCGAACGAGCCTCGCGGCTCGAACAGGATCTGGCATCGGCCAAGCTCGCCCTCGAGACGCAAACGGCGTTGGTAACTAAGGCTCAGGACGAAACCAGCCGACTGAAGCATGCAGAGAGTGACGCGGCGCAGTTGAAGCAATCGCTCCAGCAGGAGCATGACAAGGCGGAGGCGCTGGCGAAGGAGCTTTCAACCGCGCGCACCCAGACATATGCCTACGAGGCGCAGGCACGTAAAACCGATGAGCAATTGGAGGACCTCAAGAAGAGGGCAGCGGACAATGGCGCAGCCGAGTTGCGAACATCCCTGCAGCAGGAACGCGAACGAGCCTCGTGGCTCGAACAGGAGCTGACATCGGCCAAGCGCGACGTCGAGACGCAAACGGCCTTGGTAACTAAGGCTCAGGACGAAACCAGCCGACTGAAGCATGCAGAGAGTGACGCGGCGCAGTTGAAGCAATCGCTCCAGCAGGAGCATGACAAGGCGGAGGCGCTGGCGAAGGAGCTTTCAACAGCGCGCACCCAGACATATGCCTACGAGGCGCAGGCACGTAAAATCGATGAGCAATTGGAAGACCTCAAGAAGAGGGCAGCGGACAATGGCGCAGCCGAGTTGCGAGCATCCCTGCAGCAGGAACGCGAACGAGCCTCGCGGCTCGAACAGGAGCTGGCATCGGCCAAGCGCGACGTCGAGACGCAAACGGCCTTGCTAACTAAGGCACAGGACGAAACCAGCCGACTGAAGCAGGCTGCAGAGAGTGATGCGACGCAGTTGAAGCGATCGCTACAGCAGGAGCATGACAAGGCGGAGGCGCTGGCGAAAGAGTTCCAGGCGGCGCACGCCGCGAGAGATGAATACGACTCCCGAGCTCGCAATGAGAGCGGGCAAGTTGAGCAGCTAAAGAAAGTGGCGGAAACGGAGACTACGGAGCCGCACAAGTCGCTGCAACAAGAACAAGCAAGCGTGAAGCAAGTCGATCCTGCGTCCGAGCGCAGGAACAACCACGCGCTTACAGCCGCAGTGGTCGCCAGCGCGCGGCCGATTCCAAGCGCTAGTAATGAGCTTGAGGCTGACAGGGCAAAACCCCTCGAAGCAGACCAGATCAAGTCAGCACGTGTCGGAAACGAGCGGCCCCACAGCGCCGATGAGGGCGCGGCCGCGGGAAGATTGGTCGCACGCGCGAGGATGTTGCTTGAGCAGGGCGATATAGGCGCCGCTCGGATTGTGCTTGAGCGCGCGGCTGAAATAGGAAACGCACAGGCAGCCTTCGCACTAGCGGAGACCTACGACCCCCACGTTCTTCCCAAATGGTCAACAGTTGGCACCCTTGGGGACGTGTCAAAGGCGCGAGAGCTTTACGCAAGGGCGGAGGCGGTCGGCAACACGCAAGCGAAACAGCGATTGGAAGCGCTTCGGTAGAGGAGCTGCGGCGCTGGTCATTCTCTCACGAAAAGGAGTACCACATGCTAAAGTTCTTTCGACCACAATTATTGCTCGCTGCTCTCGCTCCTTTGTTCCTGCTGCAGCCCTCCGGCCTGGATGCGCGAACGAAAGGTGCCAAGATGGACACTGCTGCGTCAGCGCAGACACCCACTCGTCCGGAACCGAGAGTGACGATGAATGCCTGGACCGTCGGCCTTGCCGGAGGCCTCCTCGAGGGCGCGCCTATCCGTCTTGCTGCAGAGATCGCTCGTGTTGCTGACGACGGCGACAATCTTCATGTATTGCCTATCGTGACGCGAGGAGCCGCCGAAAACGTCAACTCACTGCTCTATTTGCATGGCATCGATGCGGCCATCATCAATGCCGACGTGCTCGACGAGTACAAGAGGCAAGTGCCGGACATTCAGCATCGCCTCGCCTACGTGCTGAATCTCTTTCCCTCCGAACTGCATATTTTCGTTCGGCCGGAGATTCACAGTCTGACAGACCTGGTCGGGAAGAAGGTAAATTTCAACAATCAAGGTACTGCCGCAGCCTATTCTGGGCCGCTGATCTTCAGCCGTCTCGGACTTGACGTGCAACAGACCTTCATTCCGCATCAGGTCGCGTTGGAACAAATGCGCAAGGGTGATATTGTTGCGGTCGTGTTCATCACGTCCAAGCCGGTCGAGCCCTTCGTGCGTGGACGCTGGGACCCTGGATTCAAGTTCCTGCCGGTACCGTACGAAAGCAGGCTGGAAGATTACTATCTTCCTGCATCTCTCGAAGCATCCGATTATCCCGGCCTTATTAAAGAAGGCGAACACGTCGACACGATCGCCGTGCCGACTGCGTTGGTCGCCTACAATTGGCGAAATAACACGTATCGCTATGAGCGTGTCGCTCGCTTTGTCGATCATCTGTTCTCCCGCGTCGACAGACTGCAGGAGCCCGGATTTGATCGAAAATGGAAATCGATCAATCTAGGTGCGACGGTGCCCGGGCTTACCCGCTTTCCAGCGGCGCAGGTGTGGCTGGATAACCATTCTCGCGCTACGCAGGCATCGAAATGAATCGCGCGATCTTTACCGCGGCTTCCGCGCTCGCTTTCGTTACAGGAGTGGCACCCGCGCAGAGCGCCGAGAATCCGCTGGCGCAACTTCGTACCTGTAGTCTGATGCAGCGCGAGGAGCGGGTGGAATGTCTGGACAAGCTCGCGCGAAGCATCGGGCCGCCGGCCGGGCCCACAGTGGCGGTAAGCGAGTGGGTCGTCAGTCAGACGATTTCGCCTGTGGATTACACGCCCATCGCCACCGCGACGACCTCGTCGCGCGAGGTCGCAGGCGGCTCACCGCTGCAGCTGACCATGCGTTGCCGGGGTGAACGGAGCGAACTCGCTGTCTCCGGCCCCGCGATCTCCGGGCGGGCTGAGGATTACGTCGTCTCCTACAGCACCAAGGGTGGCCAGCCCGTCCAAATCGCTGCGGCCACTCCTGCATTCGGGACCGGTATTGCGTTCAAGGCCGATCCGAGGGCCTTATTTCAGTCGCTCCCAAACGATGGCGAACTGGTCGTGTACATTGCTTCCCGCCTGGGGGCCTCTCAACATGGAACGTTCTCCTTGGTCGGACTTGAGGCGGTGCGCACCAAGATTGCCACGGCATGCAAATGGCCTGCCGCCATCGCAAAGCCGAACAGCTAATATTGGCACAAGGAAAGCTAATGGGAGGTGGTTATGTTACCGCAAATTGCGCTAAATGGAACAACAAGCCTGGCGATGCTTCTTGTGGCGGTATCTTTGTCTACGGCGCAGGAAGCTGCGCGACCTGGCGACCGGGCGCCGGAGCCCCTTCTGCGAAAACAAAAAGCGGTGGTTGCGACGAAAAATGACGTGCGCCGCTTATCGAGCTCAGAGAATCGATCGACGGCTAAGAACAAAGAACATCGCCTCATCTTGCAGGTGAATAGTAACGATGCGGCGGCGATGAATCTGACCCTGAACAACGCTACAAACGTTGTGCAACATTATAAAGACATGGGCGAGAAGGTTAAGATCGAAGTGATCACCTTCGGGCCCGGCTTGCACATGCTCCGCACCGATACCTCGCCGGTGAAGGACCGAATTGAAACGATGTCGTTGAGCACGCCGGATGTGATGTTCAAAGCGTGCGGCAACACGCGGGAGAACATGCGCAAGCATGAGAACAAGGAGATACAGCTCATTCCACAGGCTCAAGTCGTCAACTCCGGCGTGGTACGCATTATGGAGCGGGAGGAGCAGGGCTGGACTTACGTCAAGCCCTGACCGTGTTACCGCCAAGGCTTCGCGAGCCCAGCTGCGTAGATACATAAAATTCACGGCCGCAGGATCAGATTATGGTCCAGCGACGTATAAAATCGGCGCGCGTGCTGCCGAGACCCGGCGAACCGGGTGGCAAGTTTGTTCGGAGCTGCTTAGGGATGCTCTCGCGGCGCTGAGTCAGTGTTAGCGCTCGCTCGCAACTCCGTCGCGATGGCCTCACGCATACGTCAGGGGTAGCAGTCTCCGATATGTCGCTCGGATGACCCCGTAGCACTCGCAACTCGCATTCTCGAGCCCCGAACGATCCAGCACTCGGATCCTCCCGTAGGACGTCTCGATGAGCCCATCGTTTTGAAGCTTCTTGAGAGCCAACGACACGGTCGGTCGTACCGTACCAAGCATTTCTCCCAAGAATTCGTGCGTGAGATGGACAACGTCACCCTCAGTTCGGTCAAGGCCCATAAGGATCCAGCGCGCGCATCGCGAGAGCACATCATGGGCTGCATTACACGCAACTTGCTGCAGAACGTGTGCGGCGAAGGCCTGTTGAAAGCGACCGACGAGCATATGGATTCCTTCGCTTTCGGAAACCGCCTTCTTCATCCGATTGAGTTTGACCACGGAACAACGTCCCGGAATCTGCACAATCGACCGCGTCAGAGCAATGCCATCGCCATGAATCGCAAACGACCCAACGATCCCTTCACAACCGATTGTACCCGTTTCAATCGTCCCGCCCTCTTTCAGGTGGGTCAAAAGCGATACAAGCGCTGTATGAGGAAAGTAAATCCGGTCCACCCGACTATGCCAGTCGAACAGGACATCACCGCGCGAGAACTCGGCTTCCTCCGGTTTGAGAAGCTCAATCTCGGCTGGCGACATGGCGGCAAGCACTCTATTCTTAGCCAGCTGCCTTATCATCGTAAGTCTATCCTTGGAAAACGAATATCAGTATTGGCATTCGCCGCCGAAAGATCCGATGGCAAATACCTCGGCCGGTCGGCTTGCACAAGCTTTGAGCAGCGAGCGCATCCGTGCAAGTACATCCTTTGGACTACTCCATAACGATCAGCGATCCTAACATCGTTCAAGAAGTCGATTGGGCCGCGTAAGAGCGTCCTGCCGTAGAGAGCTAATTGATTGTGAACTGCACGCCCGCCCAATCCTCGTATTTCGAACAGGTGCGCCCGGGAGCTTGCCGCCGATTTCGGTTCCACTTTGGTTCAGCGCGAAATAAAGTGGTAAAGTGTATTGAGCAATACAGACTCTCACATGGTTTCTATGCGACTGCCTCTGCAATAGCGGCTGCATATACAGAGCGCGTGCTCGGCCTACTATGTAGTCGCGCTACGTCACATGAGCGCAGTGCTGCGGGCCTAAGCTGCGGCGATTTCCCGTTTCATCGGTATCTTGCCGGTAATGGCGCTTGTCTATCGTAGGCAAAGGAGCCTCCGATTCGCGAGATGCAGGTTCAGCCAGCCCGCCTGGAATATAAATATACCAATAACTGCCACCGACCGGCATCCTGTCGTTTGCGACATTTGAATTGCCTGCAGGAGATCAATTATGAGCAGGAGATCTATCAGGAGGAAACGCTCTCTAACGACCATAGTCATTGGAGGAAACAGCTTACGAAAAGACGCTCTTACTGAATTCCTACGCTCTGCGGATTTTGGCACTGTGAGTTCAGTGACATGTGCTGATCGATTGTACGTAAGGAAATTCGAACAGGGCCAAAAGTTGTTTGTCCTTGTACATACCGGCGACGATTTCCAGATTGTCCGCGAGCAAATCGAGCCTCTCAGACGCGGTCACCCAGATGGGCGCGTAGTTGTGGTTGCCGATCGATACCGGCCAGATGAAGTGGCTGCAACATTTCAGTCCGGTGCTAATGGGTATTTCGTTGACGTCATGAGCCGTGACGTATTCACCAGATCGATCGAACTCGTGATCATGGGCGAAACAGTGTTTCCTCCGGCATTCCTGCCCTTATCCCTCGATCTCAAGGGCGGACACAATGATCGCGCAACCGCGCGCAAGGACCTGACAGTCACGCCAGATGAACGCAGTGCACAACAGCTTTCTCCGCGGCAAAAATCGATTTTGCGCTGCGTCATCGAAGGCGATTCGAATAAATGCATCGCACGGAAGATCGACATCGCGGAATCGACGGTTAAGGTTCATGTAAAGGCGATCCTTCGCAAAATCGGCGTGCACAATCGGACGCAAGCCGCCATTTGGGGCATTAGCAACGAGCTTAGCGAAAACGCCAACTCACCGCCCGTCGCGCCAAACTTGCTGGTCCCGCACTCTGTCCAAGCAAGGGCCGCAGTCAAACGAAGCGACGCATCTCTGATAGCAAACAGCAGCTTGGACGCGAGAGCTGTAGAAGGGGCCGCTCAACTTCACGGCCGTTCGCTTCTCAAAGCACGGTTATAAGCTTCGGAGGCACATCGAGAATGCCTTCTTGAAGGACTTCCACGGCGAGGGGCAGTGACATTTGCGGTGAAGGCGATGAACTTGCTCGCTCGTTGCGAACAGGTTTGCGAAGATCGACGCGGGGTGCGCCACCGCCGAGGCCACACGATGCAGGGGAATTACATCCTCAAGCGTGTCAATCGGCTTGCAAATTTGGCGCCTCGTATTGCCGCATCCGCGAATGTTACCCTAATGGCACCATTGCCGATGACGGTCGGATGTCGATTGATCGGCCGCGCCAGATGGTTTCCCGGCTTGCTCGACGAGAGGGGCTGTAGGCGGGCCGGGCCCTACATAGCCCGAGCCGTCCACAACCCCGGGCAATGGGGCAGCGGTCATGGCGTCGCCGAGCGGGCCTTGGGCGACAAACCGTTCGGCAGCCGTCCGTCTGAGCACCCTCAGCAGATGTTGCACAATCGAATGCTGTCTCTTTCCGAACTCCTCGGGGTATTTCTCGCTCAGCCGGCCGACAATTGCGAGCGCCGTGAGCTGCGGCTGCTCTGCGAGCCAGGCTTCGATCGCAGCAAGATGCGGGTCGAGCTTGGACGGCATGCGACCTCTGGTCTTATAGGGCCGACGAGTTCGCCAGTGCGTTCCACGCGGCTCGCCGACCGTCACCGTCTTGCCGAGCGGCTTCGCGAACGTCGCCGCGGTCGCTGTCAGGGCGCTAGTGTGAGCGGGTTGCAGGCCGCGCGCCTGTCCGGCACGATGATCGACGCGATTGCTAGCTCCTCTTGGGTTGCGCGAATCTCCGCCAACAGTGCGACCAGATCAAGCGAGCGATACTGATCGCGGAGCCGTTTCTTCACGGCTGCGGTCACCCTGGGATGCGCCAATGCACGGTCGTAGGGCGTCGATGGGAGATGATACCGCTTGATCACTTTAGCCCCTTCGCTACGCTTCTCCTTCAGCTTGAACGACGGCTGGAAGAAGTTGACATAGAGCCCGTGCCGCCGCATAGAGGCGGCCCATCATACGCGCCGTCTCGACGCCATCGAACCGGCCATAGCCCATGAGGCGGCGGACGACCGCACCATTCTTCTGCTCGACAAACGTCGTCTCGGCTCTTGAACCGCCAGCTATCGTTGCCGGTCTCGACAATGTCGCAGTGATAGGTCAATCGGTCGAGCAGCGCGGTGGTCATCTTGGCATCGCCGAACACACTCGGCCATTCGCCGAAGGCGAGATTGGTGGTCACGATGACGGAGGCGCGCTCATAGAGCCGGCTGACGAGCTGGAAGAGAAGCTGGCCCCCGGACTGAGAGAAGGGCAAATAACCGAGTTCATCCAGCACGATGAAGTCGATCCGGGCCAGATGCTCGGCGGAGCCGTCCTTGCCTTCCGTTGCGGGTTTCGCTCTCAACGCGATTGACGAGATCGACGACGTTGTAGAAGCGGCCTCGGGCACCAGATCGGATGCAGCTTCTGGCGATGGCGATGGCCAGGTGGGTTTTACCGGAGCCGGTGCCGCCGACCAGAACGACGTTGCGCTGCCGTGCGATGAAGCCGCCGCCGGCGAGATCATTGACGAGCGTCTGGTTGATCGGCGTGCCGTCGAACTGGAAGTCGGCGATCTCCTTGGCTACCCTCGCGATCAAAACTACGGTGTTTACTTGGCGTTCGCGCCGGGGCGGTCGTGCGGATTCCCTGCGAAGACGTCTACCTTGTGGTCACCTTCATTCTTGCCGCTTCCCTGGGCCGGCGGTGCGCCACCGTGGACAAAATCCAACTCGGTTTCGGCGATCTCTCTCAAATCGTCCATCTTTTTCAACGGAGTATCCATGACATTCTCCTTGGATCTGTATTGGACGAATTCTTGATCGGCGTTCGATCCCGCCGACTACTGGAGTCCCGGGGGCAGGTCTTTATTTTGGCCCGGAGGGGCATTACCATTCCCTGAAGTAGTGGTGATCTGCGATGCACCGTGGGGCTGCCCGCCCGGGTTCGCAGTTGTTAATTTTCCACCACAGACCTGCTCTAGTTCTTTCTCACTGAGTTCTCTCCGCGTGCGTCTGTCTTGCATGATGTTCTCCTTGCTTTGCTTGGAAGCGAACTGCTCTCGCGCGTTCAGCCCCGCAATACTCTCGCCAGAAACAGGCGCCTGCAATTCAGCGTTGGCTTTATGTCTTTCGATTTACGTCGTTCGGTAATCGGGACTCTAGCCCCACCAACGTGCGTTATAGCCTGCACTCGGGATGGGAACGCCGCAATCCGAACGCGCGCGCTCGCGCCATGAAACAAGAGGAGAAGTCGGGCAATCAGGCCACAGATTTAACAGCCGTAAGTAAGTAGCCAAGTCCCATTCCTTGATTATGACGTCCGCTTTTGATGCTGTGGACGGCTCCTCCACGGGCACGAGAGTGCCAAGGATTGGGCGCCGTTTGAGGCTCCTACGATTCGGAGGAGCAGCCTATGCAGTCAATTTCGACGATCGGTCTGGATATCTCGAAGTCGGTCTTCAAGTGCATGGCGTCGATGCAGCCGGCCAGGTGGTGATCCGGCGCCAACTCAGGCGCCGGATCATGCTGTCGTTTTTTGAGAAGTTGCCGCCATGCCTGGTGGGGATCGAGGCTTGCGCGTCATCCCACTATTGGTCCCGCGAACTGCAGGCGTTGGGGCATACGGTGCGGTTGATGCCTCCGGCCTATGTGAGGCCCTACGTCAAGCGGCAGAAGAACGACACCACGGACGCAGAGGCCATTTGCGAGGCGGTCACGAGACCCAACATGCGGTTCGTGCCGACCAAGACGGTCGAGCAACAGAGCTGTCTGATGCTTCATCGCGCGCGCCGTCTCTTTATCCGCCAGCAGACTGCCGTCATCAATTCAATCCGGCCTATCTTGCCGAGTTCGGGATTGTCGCCCCGGTCGGTCGCCGAGGTGTCGAGCAACTGCTGGAAGTCGTCGCCGATACAGCTGACCGCCGGCTCCCGGAGGTGGCCCGCGCGTGTCTTGAGGCTCTCGGCAGTCAGTTGCGGGCACTGAAGGCCAAACTCCTGGAGTTCGACAGACGCATCATCGCCTGGCACAGATCAAGCGCGACGAGCAAACGGCTGGACGCGATTCCTGGTGTCGGTCCGGCGCTGGCAACGGCGCTGGTCGCGAGCGTTGCTGATGCCAAGGCCTTCCGATCAGGTCGGGACTTCTCGGCCTGGGTTGGACTCGTGCTGAAGCAGAACTCGAGCGGAGGCAAGCACAAGCTTGGCAGTATCAGCAAGCAGGGCGATCGCTATTTGCGCAGCCTGTTCACGGCAGGCGCACTCGCCGTGATACGCTATGCCAACATCCATGGAACGGGGCATCGACCCTGGCTCTCCGCATTGCTGGCCCGGCGAGCAACCAAGGTCGCCGCCATCGCGCTCGCCAACAAACTCGCCAGGATAGCCTGGGCGATAATGGCGAGGAACGAACGCTACAAGGAACCCGCCGCTCTCATGGCGTAAAACGAGATCACGCCGGACATGCCGGTGTGACTTAACGGTTGGAAGGGCGAACAGCACTTAAATGCAGCGCCGGTCGATCCGGCGATCAGGACAACCCACACGGGCCACGGCATCGTTGAAATGCGTGCTTTTGATCGGGACCTGATCCGCGGAGGGCAGTATGGCCAGCGGTCACGTGAACCGCGCAAACAGGCCGAACACATGGCCGCACCGACCAACGCCGCAAAGTGAAGATTCTCCTTGCCAACCCGAAGCCGTCCACACATGGCGCCGGAGGCGAAGATCCCGATGGGAATCAGCGAGTCAGCTATTCCTCAAACCCCAGATCGTCGTCGGCTCAATCCAATATGACTTCCGCGCTTGAGAAAGAGCTTGAGCGTGGGGAACGAGGCGCATCACACAAGGTACGTGCCGGCCATGACACGGAAGGTCGGGCAAATACCTCGAAAGAGGTATTATTCGGCTGATGAGCCCACGTTAGAGTGTCGGACCACGTATGGGCGTCCAAATTTTGACCTTGCCTGATCGAGGGTGGAATCACACAGGCGCGAGCGCAGATCGAGGCAACGATAAGCGTCATGAAATATCGGGGAGGCGCGACGTGCAGGCTCGATTGGTCTAAGGCAGCTTGGCCGACCTAAAGGCACATGCGACGCGACAGGGCTAGGCGGAGACCCTACGATGAAAATAGGATCAAGAGGCATCTTCATTGCCATTGTCGAGGACCGCCAGAAAGCTTGTAGATCGCATCGCAAGCTTCTGCCTGTGCGAATGGCGATCGTTGTTTTCTTGCTATTGGCCTGCGTGTTTCATCAGGCTATGCCATCGATCGCGCGAACGAGTGAGCCTGAAGCTGAACCACAGATACAGCCCTATCCAATGCAGGCCATGCCTCGCCTGGCACAAGCCAAGCGCTCCCCTAACTCAAATACGGTTGGGATCGTGACGGGTCGCCCAAACGCGACCGACTTTGCAATCGCTCATGAGATCTCGACGGTTCTCGCGACCGGACAGGAGACTGGTCCGAGAGGGGAGGTCGCACTGCGGATTCTGCCGATGGTCGGCAAGGGCGGCATTCAGAACGTTCGTGACGTGCTAACCCTACCGGGCGCCGACATGGGCATTACGCCCACAATTCTGCTCGAGCGCCTGCGCGCCAGCAAGGAGTTGGGTGATATCTCGAAGAGCTTGGTCTACATCGCCCCCCTCTTCCACGAAGAACTCCACATCCTTGCGCGCCCAGAGATCCGCACTGTTGCTGACCTCGCTGGAACACGCGTCAACCTTGGGGAGGAGGATGGCGGTACGGAAGTCTTGGCGCGGGACATCCTCAGTCGACTGGGCGTGAAAGTGACAGAAATTAATGTTGATCAGAATGCAGCTGCGGAAGGCATGCGGAGCGGCGACATTGCGGCCACCTTGTTCATCACGGGCAAACCCGCCCGTTGGCTCGAACGATACGGGCGCGAGGACGGCTTCCATCTCGTTCCGGTGCCATACACTTCATCCTTGGAAGGGGATTATCTGCCGGGGACTTTCACCCACCAGGATTATCCGAACCTGATCGCTTCTGACGGGCGCATCGAGACGCTTGCGGTTGGTTCGGTCCTCATTGCTTCCAACTCGCCTCGGACAAGCGAGCGATACCAACGCTTGGAGACGTTCGTTTACGCGTTCTTCTCGCGCATTTCGGAGTTTGAGGGTCCAGCGCGGCACCCGAAATGGAAACAGATCAATCTTGCGGCGGTGTGGCCCGGGTGGAGCCGCTTCGCTCCCGCGGAACGCTGGCTGAAGCAGCACCACTTGGCAACACCCGATGCCGACTCGCGGGCGGAGTTTGAGCGGTATTTGGATCAGTCGGGCATTGTTCCTTCCGCCACCGAGCGCGAACGCTTGTTTCAGGGTTTCCTGCGCTGGTGGCGGGAGCGGAGAGGCCGCTGACCGATCTCATATCCGTTACAGGGTGGCCTTCGAGCAGCAATGGTAGGGGCATAACAATGATGAAGTGTGTATGTGCCATAGGCTTTCTGGCCCTGGCCATCCTCGCCGTGCCTCTGGCGGCGAACGCGCAGACAGCACGCAAAACCGAGACGCTCACGCCCAGTCCGCCGAATCGATTGGCGGTGCACATAAGCGACCGTGCTTTCGACCTTAGGGGCAGATTGAGCAGCACGATCTACATGCACAGGCGCAAGCCTAAACGAGTGGCGGTGCACATCAGCGACAGACGGAAGAGCGAGCGCATAGGATATAAGCAGGTGAGCTCGCTCGTAGATTTTCCGCCCTTCTTCCCCGGTATCGGCGCGCTTTACGTTCAGCCCAACACGCTCCCGAACGGACCATACCGTGCTTTCGACCGCAACGGCAGATTGAGCAGCACGATCTACATGCTCCCTATCGAGGACCTTGAGAATCGAAAACGATTCGATCTTGAAGGCCTCGCCGGAAAGGGGGACCACGTAACCGCCTACTTCAATTCCGGTCATCCTGGACTCGATAAGCCCCATTATCACATCCACATTTGGCACGTGAGCAAGAAGGGGGAAGAGCAGGTTAAATAGCGAGTAGCAGGATCTTAGGCATTGAAAGGATCGTGTGTGTCCGCAGACATTTGGTGAAGCAACTTCGGACTCCGCAGACGCCGAGATGGTGCAGGCGAAGTGTTGGACAAAAACATCCTGCCGCAGATTCCCGTCAAGCGCCTCGCGAACCGGAGGAGATCGCGCGCAGGGGTTTTCCTCGCCACCGACGAGGCTGGTTTCATCATCATGTGGCGCCCTCTCGTGGCTCCTGAGTTGAGGATCCTCGCGGACCAATGCTGATGTCGGGCATCGCCTTTGGCGCAAGGACCGGTCGGTCACTGCAGCGCTGTGGCACGCGATGCCCGCGCCCGACTTGCTTCACATCGACGACGCGCCCGGTCCGGACGATGGGTGCCTTGTAGTCCGGGAATACGCCTAGCATCGGCGCTAAATTACCGCCGTGTTGATTGATCACGCGAAACAGCGCGCTGATGGCGGCTTGGTTGGTGGTGATCGAATATAGATTGCAGATGGTTCCACCTAACCCGATTTGCAACTCGACCTAACGTTCTTCAGTTGGATGCACCCACTTGTAAGGCGTGATTTGCCGCGCCTCGATCAACTTGATCATGCGCGCGGGCGGCGCGTATCGCGGTGTGCGGCACGATCGGCACTTCAGCGAGGCTTCCAGCTTCCAGAGCGGCGTATCTTTAGGCCGGCGGATGGCGTCGAGAGGCAGGCTCGCGCGCGTCCTTGCAGCGGACGCACTCGACCTCCAGCCAACCAAGGCCGCCGTTGAGGCACTGACCGACCGTTGGGGAGGGCTGGGCAGGTCCGCCGTAGCCCTCCATGCGCACAGACCAGGCTGCTCCCTCCGCACGATCTGCCTCACGTTCGGCCTCCTGGGCACGCTTGCGGGCACCCTGCGCATGGATCTTCGCGCCCATGATCCGGCCGCCCCAGTTGAGTTCGCGCGACTTGGTGCCCATGCGACATAGATTCCGGCGAACGGGCTGGGAGGCAAGCCGCTAGGCCTAGCGGCGTCCCCTGGCATGACGCCAAAAGGTTGGTCAACGACCAAAGAGCCGGCCTGAGAAATATTTTTGAAATACCGAAATTTTTCGGTTGATCCGTCGGGCAAAACAGTGGTTCATAAGGCGCTGGTTCAGTAACGAGGGTCAGCGCATATGGCCGATGAAATCGAGACAACTTCCGAGCTGTCAAAGATTGCAAAGCTCAATGGAGACTTCAGGAGGAACTATGGCACACTACTAGGGGCATTCCTGTACTTGCGGTCGATCAGTGCTGCGCGCAGTCGCTCCGCGTTTTGGGCCGCGTTCGCGTCCGTGGTCTCTTCTGCTGGCTTAGCGTTGTTGTGGAAGCACGGTTTTGAATGGCTGACCGGCGGCTGACCTCGCGTTCATGCAACTCAAAGCCGCACTGAGGTCCATCCAGCCGCTGATGCAGGGCGCTGATGACAGTCGCAAATGTGGGGCACCTACTTTGACCAAAGACCCGCGTCGAAATTCGCACGCGTCCGTCTCTTGTCTTGGGCAGATTAGCTGTGGGGAGCAGGAAGAAATCCTGGATCCGCTCATTGGCGGCATCAAGTCTAACGATCAGGACGAGATCAGATTTCTTGTACTTGAGCCTTAGTACCTCCCATCGAGGAGTAGGTCCGGAATATTGTTCTCCGTCAGATACCGCCCGCGCCAAGGTGACCGATACAGTCACATTGCTGCTTATAGTCAGCAGGCGGAGCTCTTGAAGAAAAGTGATGCTGCGCCGGCGTTTTTCCACCTCGCCGATGATGTCGCGGGCGATGGAGGCGATCAGTCGGTCCACCTTTGCCGCGGTCTCGCGAAAGCAATAGCGGGGATTGGGTTCGAAGCCGACCAGCCTGAATGCCTCCGCCAGCGATCCGAAACGTTGAGCGTAGGTCTTATTGTGGGGGATACTCTTTGTGGTCATCATCAATTTCAGCGACAAGCGGCCCTTCCGGCGGAACAGGGTGCGTAGGCGCTCGAGCATCTGTGCGTTGGACAGGACGCGTCCATGCTCGACCTGCGCAAGTCGACGCTGCGCCTTAGCGAAGAGACGTGGCGCAATGAGAGGCTTGAAGGCATTGTCCCGGCGAACCCACATCTCAGGCGGGTTGGCCACCTGCTTTTCGCCGAGCTTCTGAGAGCGACGGTTATAAACCAGATGCCCGGCATAGGCCTCGTTCTTGAGGGTGTTGCTGATGGTCAGCGAGGTCCACGGCTTGCCGCGTGCGTTGGGAATGCTGTTCGCATTCAAGTCGATCGCGATCTGTGTTCGGCTCTTTTTCCGGTCGACGAACGCCTTGAAGATGCGGCGCACGACCTTCTGCTCCGGCGCGGGACCGGGCACTAGCACGGTGCGCTGAGCTTTTAGGCTCTTGTGTTCCCCGTACTCCAGGACCCCTTTAGGCTTACCATGCTCGTCAAGCAGCATGCGGCGCAACCCATAGCCGGCCGGACCGCCGCGCCAGTAGCCGAGGCTTACGACCTGACACTGTCCGAGGAAGACTTTCTTTGACAGCTGCTTGCTGTAGTCGGCAGCCGCGACCCGCTTGATGTTCTTGAGAACAATGGAGGCCAAGCTCCCGTCGTTCTCGAACTCATCGGCGCAGTAGTGGACACGGACGCCCGCGCGTTTGCAAATAAACTCATAATAGGCGCTTTCATCCACGTCCTGAAACCGTCCCCATCGTGTGATGTCATACACCAGCACGCAATCGTAGTCGGCGCGGCCAAGCTGGACGTCCCGAATAAGATCCTGGAGCCCGGCGCGTCCCTGGATGCGAAGCCCACTGCGGCCGGCATCGGCATAAGTGCGGACAATTTTGATGTGCCGCCGCGCGGCGTGCGCGGCTATCGCCGCCATTTGGTTCTCGATCGAGTATTTCTGGGCATCCGTTGACATGCGGACGTATTGCGCGGCTTTCAATCCACGCAAAGCGGCATCGGCGGGAGGTGCTGTTGTCTGCATGGAACCGGCCCCGCTTGACTTTGACAGGCAAGACTGGCCTGGAGAGGTGCACGGTCCGTTTCCGGCACCGGTCCGAGTTGAGACGAATACGATCAGTCTTTACGTGCTGGTGGGCCTCGAACTCGATAGGGAAGCACACCAGGGCAGGCGGAGGTTGGCAAGTATTCCTGGTGCCACTCACAAATGCTTTCCGGCCCGCTGCGTTTAATGAGCATTTTTATAGGCTCGGCCTTGCTTACAACGATGTGCAAGGCAATCAGCGTCGCGCCTACTGGGAACGTTGCCCGATGGGAGCGCACAAAGTCGATCCGGGCCATCAGCAGCATTCCGGCGATGATGATCAAGGGATCAGTGAATACGAAGTACTCAACCTTTAGACCGCGACGAACGCCGAGTGCATCAATTGTGAGTGCAGCAAACATCAAAAGGCTGGCCTTACAAGCAAGCTGCCTGTGGCCCCGGCGCCACGCGTAGATGACACCCGGCACAATGAGCCACGTCAGGAAGACTATGGGGCGCGGGGAGGTAAAGAATCGGCGGCCTTTTGGCGGACTACCAAGTCCCGACGGCCCGAGTTAGGCTGCTCGCCGGTAAGAAAACAGGACCTCCGAAATAGTGGGTTTAGCGATGTAGCGGACCCCCGCTACCAGAAGTCTGCACGATATCAATGCGTTAAAAGGGTCGCGTCGCATCGAATCCCGGTCCGTAGCGCATCGGTAGCGCCTCAGCTTTCGCCTTAGTAACCGAATCCTTGATGGCTTCGTGGTGAATCCTTGATTGGCAATCTCTTGAGGCGTCGTTGCTGCTCGCTCATTCGCTTGAACCTGACTCCTCGATCGTTGTCGTGGGCCCCACCCATCAAGTGGAACTGGCCACGCAATCTGACAAAAGCCCGGGCCAACAATCTAATCCTTGGTAGATCGAGGCCGGACGCGCCTCCGGGTCGCTCGGGGACTCGGGCGACAATGTCGGCCGCGAACTCGCTTCTGCGGTTCAGCCCTCTCAAGGCTGAAACAGGGGTTCGATTCCCCTAGGGAGCGCCAAATGCACGATATTCCGCGATATTTTGGGATGGGAGTCCCGATCGGGAGTGCCAGCCTCTTGAGCGACTGATCTTGCAAGCGGTGGCGGCAGGAGTCTTGCCCTGGCTCGGAGACCTGTTTGCCAGTTCTTCGGGGTTTCTCAGACGCCTGTCGACTGCAAACGCGATTTGTCGTTGCCGCACACGATCTATTCCCGCTCCATCATGTTGGCGATCGCCTTGATGCGGCTTCTGGCGTATTTCGGCAGGCCGGCGCTCAGCGAATCGCCGCTGTTGAAGGAGCTCTTGCCCATGAGCAGTTGCGCGGGAACGAGGTTTCGCAGAACGGGTGTATTGCTGTATTCCCTTTGCTTGTTCAGCACGTCGTTCCTGACCGCAATCAGGATGTAGACCGTTGCGATGGCGGCTTCCCGCTCGGTCGGATGCTGTTGCAGAACCGCAAGCAGCTTGCCGAACTGGATGACCTGGTTCACCCAAAAGATGTTCTGCTCGAGCGCGCTGGTGACTGTGGAGTCGAGCCCTGTCAGGCTCGGCAACTCGGCAAGGCGCGGCTGCGTGACCAGCATGATCTCACTCTGGAACTCGATGAAATCCGGAATCGGTTTTTTGCTCTCCTCGCGCAGCTTGTTGGCAAGCTGAATGCCCGCCGGAATTTTCCCTTCGAACATGTAGCGGGACCGCACGCAGATCGCGTTCGCGTCCTCGCACCAGCGGCGATCCGGCGGACGGTTATGCGCGGCGCCCGCGTCTTTGTTGGGAGCATCATCGCCCGCCGTGATGGGCCAGTGCTTGACGGCCGGATCGATCTGCTCAAGGAACGCGACATTTGCATACCGCGACAGATCCAATGCCGCTGCCGGTCTTGAAAGTCGAAACCGCGCCTCCGCCTGGTAGACCGAGAGCTTCAGCTTCGTTTGCTGGTTGAGCGTGGGCTCAACGAAGCTCGGGAAGAGCGAGAGGAAGCGCCGCTGAACCGGACGTGAGCGGGCCCAATCGTCGAAAGGAATGAGCTCGGTCGAGGGATCGGCGAGCTTGTCGTTGCGTTGGTCGGCGAAGATGACGGTGCGCGGTTTGATCTGATCGATCGGGACGCTGGCGGGTGCGGGCACGTCCTCCAGCTGGAATTCCTGCGCGGCCGCACCTGTGCAAGCGGCCACGCAGGCAGCGATGAGGACAGCGGCACGGTGGAGTCTCATGGGTCAATGCTCAATTCAGCCGCCGCCAGAAATAATCGGGGTCGACTCGGAGCGGCGGTCGCGGGAGGCGGTCCTCGTCATCGGGAGGTCCGCGCCAGGAGGGATATTCGCGAGGACCAAGACGCCAGGTCGGGAATGGAAAGGGCAACCGGTTATCGCCGTAATGGGGGCTCTCGTCGGACCACGGCTGGAATGGCCCGTCGTCTTCATCACGACCGCCACGATAGGCGTAGCTTTCTGCACGCGAGACGATCCGAAATTGCGTATCATCGATTCTGCCCGACGGATCCCTCTTGAGATACTCGGTAAAAGCGCGGCCGGAGCCGGCCGGTGAAGGATCGCCGGTATAGGGATCGATCGACAGAGTAGCGAGCTGATGCATTGCTTCGCGCGAAGGGCCGTTCAATGCCGTCTTGGGAGCGTGCAGCTCCCAGGTTGCCTGCACGATCGGCTCGAACATCGGCAGCGCCACTTTTGATCCGGTCTGGCCGCGGCCAAGGGAGCGGCGCCCGCCATCGCTGTTGTCGTAGCCGACCCAGATGGCGATGGTAACGTCATTTGTGAAACCGACGAACCAGGCGTCGACCGCATTATCAGTGGTACCCGTCTTGCCGCCGACAAAGGGCGAAAGATGCTTCACGACGCGCGCGGTTCCGCGCGCGAGCACGCCCTGCAGCATTGATTTCAACTGGTAAAACGATGCGCGGTCGGCCGAGCCGATCCAGTCCACCGCACGCGGATCGTGCTGGTAGATTGGTCGGCCGTCCTGTTCGATCGTTTCGATCGCATGGGGCCGGGGTCGGGCGCCCTCGTTGGCGATCGCTGCATAGAAAGCCGCAAGGTCGATGAGCCGCACGGTTTGGGCACCGAGCACGAACGGGTAGTAGCGCATGCAGTCCTTGTAGAGCTGCGCTTCCATCGCGAGCTCGCAGACCCGGTCGAGGCCTCGCTCGGCACCGTCGTCGAGGCCGGACGCGAGCAGTTGCACGGTGGCGAGATTGCGGGAGTTTTCCAGCGCACGCCGCAGTGTAATGGCGCCCAAAGCGCCGCCGTCATAGTTCTTCGGCGACCAGAAATCGCCCCGGCGCGCGTGGACCGTCGCGCCGATCGGTGTCAGCGTAATGGGTTCGTCCATCACCAGCGTGTTGGGCTGCAATCCCTTGCGAAGGGCGGCGAGATAGGTCAGCGGCTTCAAGGTTGAGCCGGGTTGCCGCAGGCTCTGGACGACGCGGTTAAGCTGGCTTGCCGGATATGAAAAGCCGCCCGCCATCGCGAGAATGCGGCCGGTTTCGTTCCCAAGTACGAGCGCCGCTCCCTGCACCGTCGGTCGAATACGCAGATCGGCACGCGCCGCTTCCTTGCCCTTGGCTTCGCGCAGTTGCACGTAGACCACATCGTACGGCTTGAGGCCGCGCTGGATGGCGGCGCTCCAGGTGTTCAGCGGCAGGATTCTTCCGTCGGTCAGGCCGACGTTGATGGCGTGGCCACGCTTGCCACGCGCATTCTCCAGGACGACCGCCGATTCCCAGTGAACGTCGTAGAGAGGTAGCCGCGTCGCCTTCAACGCCGCGAGCCAAGCCGGTTCCGCGGTCTTCAGGTCTGCCGCAATACGACGGACGTCATCGGAAATGTTCGCCTCGGGTCCCTCAAATTTGTAACGGCCGGTGTTCAGCTCGTACCGCGCGAGGCCCTCCTGCAATGTCGCTTCGACGACGCGCTGCAAGGCCGAGTTGACGGTCGAGCGCACCGTGTAGGAGGAGTTGGTGAGAGTATCGAGGCCCGCCACCAACTTTGCCTCGCGGGCGATGTGATCGACGAAGTGAAAGCCGAAATCCCGTCGCGTCGGCCGGTACTCGACCAGCTGCGGCAATACTGCGTTCGCCGCGGCGGCGTCGATCATGGCGTCGTCCCGCATGCGGCCGAGCACGTAGGCAAGGCGCTCGCGCGCGCGCTCGGGGTGATGGTCGGGGTTGAAGTAGTTCGGTCCCTTGGCGAGCGCGGCGAGAAGGGCGCCCTCGAGGGCGGAGAGCGCCTTGGCCGGCTTGCCGAAATAGCTGCGCGCCGCCATCTCGATGCCCCAGGTTCCGCGACCGAGATAAATCGAGTTGAGATAGAGCTCGAGGATTTCCGCCTTGGTCAGGGCGCGCTCCATCCGCGAGGCAACGATCATTTCGCGCAGTTTTCTTTCGTAAGTGATGTCGCTGCCTACCAGCAAGTTCTTGGCGACCTGCTGCGTAATGGTCGAGCCACCCTGCGGCCGGCCCGGGTGCGTGAAGTTGCCGATGAAAGCGCGGACCAGTCCGCGCTCGTCAATGCCGGCGTGTTGGAAGAAGCGCTTGTCCTCGGCGGCGATGAATGCGTTACGCACCGCTTCCGGGATATCCGCAAGCTTGACCCAGATGCGGCGATTGTTCGGCACGTAAATCTCGGCCAGGCGCTCGCCCTTGTTGTCGAGGACTATGCTGGTGCCAGGAAGCCTGAGGTGCTTAAGCTGCACCGCGTCGGGCAGATCCTTGACCGCGCTGTTGTAGAAGGCGATGACCTGACCAAGATCGACCGGAGATTCTTCCACGTTTTCGACCTTGCAGAACTGCTTATAGGCCACCTGGAGGTCGGCCAAATTCAGTCCTTTGAGCGCCTTGATCTCGTTGTTCAACGCCTGCTTGTCATCCATGGCAGTGGCAATCAGATCGTCCAGGTTGATGTCCTCGATGTCGAAAGCCTTGCGCATGTGGGCGCAGCCGGCACTCAAAAGCTGCGCCACCTCGAAGCGGTCGCGCACCGCATCGAACTCCGTCTTGACCCCATCCGGCCGCGTCGTGACCTGGCTGAAGGCAAGCGCCGTGGCGAAGATCTTGATGAGTATCGAGTCCATGACCGGCCGACGGTCGAAAAAGCCGCCTCCGTAAGGTCGTAGAACAATAACAAACAAGACTGTGTTGAGGAAAAAGTTCCTGAGCTGCCGCCGCCCGCTTCTCAGGGCCTTCATGATTGCTCCACCCTGGCCTCGCCGCGGAACCAATGCGAGGCCCGTGCGTTTTAGAAAGACCGAATTGGCAGCGCACTCATGAATGCCCCTCTTCCAGTCGTGCTTGCCGTGGCGCTCCTCAGCGCCACCCTCGCCACGATGCCTGCGGATGCTGCTCCTCGAAAAAAGAAACTTGCCGCAGTCTCCCCTGCAGCTAGCGTTGCTCAGCCGCCCACGGACAGATTTTTGGCCTGCGACGTCCGGGTGCGAGACTATCTTCGCGAAGGCGGAGCGGTGACACGGGTGACCAAGATCGAAGTGGACGATGCCCGACTGCAGTTGAACATTCATCATGAGTACGGGGAGGCGGGAAAGTCGTCTCGAAAATACCTCCGCGGGGACACTGAAGAAGAAATGCGCAAAAATCTGCGCGGGATATTGGATGAGTTCGCTGCGGCTGCGAAGGCGGCAACTGCCGGTCGCGCTTGGTATGTGGTCGCTGCTCGCAAGGTCATGCCGGACCCCCGCGACGGTTCGGGCGAGACCACGAGCCCGTGGACGGCGGTCGTCCTCGCCGATTTCGAAGGAAAATGCAGACCTATCACGTTCTATCAGTCTGTCGACCGGACCAAGCTCGATCCTGAACTGAACAAGAAATTGGATGAGTGAAGCTTTGCGCTTGAATTGATTTTCGCAATGCCGCCAATCAAGCGCGCCGTTGCAGCGCTTTTCGTGGCTTACCGATCCTTGTCATCACGTCGGGTTGGTTTTTCTCAAGCCAGGCCACGGCCTCCGGTCCGTCGACGACGCACTCGAAGGTTTCCCAGGTGGGGTCCTCCAGGGATTCTGATTGCAGTCGCTTCGCCGCATACTCAACGAGGTCGTGCAGCCGTTCGTATCCGCGTCGGCCCTCGAGGGAATCTGCAATCGCGGTACTGGCCCATCCTCGTTGGGCCAAGTCGATAATGCTCGGAGCGTCAGCCTCGTTGAACCAGGGTGTGGCATCGAACTCGATGCAGCGGACATTATCGGCGGTATGGCAAGTGGCGTGGATCATTGGATTCCTCCGTCCGCCGGCGACAACCGGCGCTGGCATTGCACGTGTTGCATCGCTGCCTCGCAACGTCCTCAGGCTTTGACCAAGTCCCCCAGCAGGTTCGCCGCCACCGTCAGCTTGGCGAGCGTCAGGCCGCTGGCAGCAATCTCCTCGACCGAGCGGCGGATACGCGTCGCTTCGGGGTGAGCCGCGAGCCAGGTCTCGACAGCCTGCCGGCCGGATTGGCCGGTCGCCAGCATATCCGCGGCCAGTCTTCTTTCGGCGCCGGCGATCTGCTCAACGGCGCGATCGATGGCCATGCGCTCGAAATAATCGTTTGCCGGCACGTGGCGCGCGGCGGCGATGATGCGGTCGAGACGGAAATTCGCCTCGGCGGCAAAGAAGGTCGCAGCGGCGTCGCCAATGAGGCGCGTGGTGCGCTCGGCAACCGCCACGATGTCAGGTGCCGAGACCAGAGCGTCGAGATCGGCGAGCTCGCCGGCAAGGCCGGCCGGAACGCCAGCGTCGGTCAGGTCCTGCCGACGCTTGGCGCGTGCGGCCTGCAAGTCCGGCGGCAGCGTGGTATCGAGCGCGCCGACAATCTGGCGGATAGCCGGGCCGAAGCGCGCGACTACGGCCTCCAGCCCGCCCTTGAAATCGAGATTGCGCACGTACCAGACCATGCGGGAGAGCAGGAGGTCCTGCACGGAAGCGTACAGGGACAGCTGCACCTGCCCGTCGATGCAGGCGTCGAGTGCATCGATCGCGTCATTGAGCCCCTTCAGACCGTAGCATTCATCGACCGCCACGTAGGCCATGACGATGGTCGGGATATCGGCGTCCGTCTGGTCGATCAGGCGTACGATACAGGCAGGGCCGCCGCGGTTGATCACCGCATTGGCGAGGCTGGTCGCGATGATCTCCCGGCGCAGGCGATGGAATTCGACCGCTGTCGGGAACTTGTCCTGAATCTCGCGCGGAAAATACTGAGACAGCTCGCGGGCAAGATAGGGGTCATCGGGCACGCTGGTGACGAGCAGGTCATCGTAGAGGGTCAGCTTGGCGTAGGCGAGCAACACGGCAAGCTCGGGCCGCGTCAGGAACTGGCCGCGCCGTGTGCGCTCAGTGAGCGCTGCGTCGTCGGGCAAGAACTCCACCGCCCGGCTGAGCAAGCCGCGCTGCTCGAGCGACTGCATCAGGCGGGCGAGGAAGCCGGTCTCAGCCACACCCTTGCGCTCGGCCAGCGAGAGCGCCAGCGTTTGCAAATAGTTGTTGCGCAGCACCAGCGCGCCGACCTCGTCGGTCATCGCGGCAAGCAGGCTGTTGCGGTCAGTGGGACTGAGGCGTCCCTCGCGCTCGGGGCGCGCCAGCGCGATCTTGATATTGACCTCGACGTCGGACGTGTTCACGCCGGCCGAATTGTCGATGGCGTCGGTGTTGAGCTTGACGCCCTTCTGCGCCGCTTCGATGCGGCCGCGCTGGGTGACGCCGAGATTGGCTCCTTCGCCGATCACCCGGGCGCGCACGTCACCACCCGCGATGCGGATCGGATCGTTGGAGCGGTCCCCGACCTGATCGTCGCTTTCCCCGGAGGAGCGGACATAGGTGCCGATGCCGCCAAACCACAAGAGATCGGCGCGAGCCTTCAGGATCGCCGTCATCACCTCGAAAGGCGTGGCTTGCGGCTTGTCGAGATCGAGCAGGGTGCGCACTTCCGGAGCGAGCGGGATCGCCTTGAGCTGGCGCGAGAACACGCCGCCGCCCTGCGAGATCAGCGACTTGTTGTAGTCCTGCCAGCTCGATCGCGGCGCATCGAACAAGCGCTTGCGCTCAGCGAAGCTGATGGCGGGATCAGGCGAGGGATCGATGAAGATGTCGCGATGATCGAAAGCCGCCACAAGCTTTGTCGCCGGCGAGAGCAGCATGCCATTGCCGAAAACGTCGCCGGACATGTCGCCCACACCGACCGCGGTGAATGCGGTGGTCTGAATGTCGGTGCCGAGCTCGCGGAAGTGGCGCTTGACCGCCTCCCAAGCGCCGCGCGCCGTGATCCCCATCTTCTTGTGATCGTAGCCCTGGCTGCCGCCGGATGCGAAGGCATCGCCGAGCCAATGGTTCTTCTCGGCCGAGATCGCGTTGGCGACGTCGGAGAAGGTGGCAGTGCCCTTGTCGGCGGCGACGACGAGGTAGGGGTCGTCGCCGTCGTGGCGCACGGTCGATTCGGGCGGCACGACGACGTCGCCGTCGAGATTGTCGGTGAGTTCGAGCAGCGAGCGAACGAAGATGCGATAGGCTTCGGTGCCCTCCGCGAGCCAGGCGTCGCGATTGGAAGGCGACGGCAGGCGCTTGGGCACGAAGCCGCCTTTGGCGCCGACCGGCACGATCACGGCGTTCTTGACCTGCTGCGCTTTTACCAAGCCTAGGATCTCGGTGCGGAAATCCTGCGGCCGGTCGGACCAGCGTAAGCCACCGCGCGCAACCTTGCCGAAGCGCAGGTGAATACCTTCGACACGAGGTGAATAGACGAAGATCTCGTAGAGCGGTCGTGGTGCCGGCAGGTCATCGATCCTGCGCGCGTCGAACTTGAAGGAGATCACCGGACGCGGATGTCCATCCTCGCCGATCTGCCACAGATTGGTGCGAATGGTTGCCTGCACCAGATTGGTGAAGCGGCGCAGGATGCGGTCTTCATCGAGCGAGGCGACGGATTTGAGCTGCTCCTCGATCTCGGCAAGGAGGGCTGTCTCTCGTGCCGAACGCTCGGCGTCCGTGGCGGCGAGGCGTGGATCGAGGCGGGCCTGGAACAGCGCGACGAGGGTGGCCGTAATAGCGGCGTTCTTGCGCAGCGTCGCCCACATATAATCCTGGGTGAACGGCGCGCGAATCTGGTGCAGGTAGCGCGACAGCGCCCGGATGGTCGAGACTTCCCGCCAGCCAAGGGCCGTGCGCAGGATCAAGCCGTTGTATCCATCGGATTCGGCGCGATCGCGGACCACCGCCATGATCGAGGCTTCCAGGCGGTGGCTGAAGTCCGGGTTGATCTCGATCGGCTCGCCGTCGCTGGTCTCGATCGTCATGTCGTGCAGCCAGACCGGCTCCGGCCTGGTACCCGGCACGATCTGATAGGTGCGTTCGTTGACCACGCGCAGACCATGATGTTCGATCACCGGCACGCGATAAGACAGCGACAGCGGTGCGGCGTCCGAAAACACTTTGAGGCCGAAGCGCCTGGGATCGTCCTCGCCTTCGAGGCGGTGAACCGAGATCATCACCGGGCGGGCTGGCGTGAGCTTTTCGATTGTCGTGATGTCGGTGATCGCCTGCTCCGCGCCGAACACCTCGGTATAGCCGCCGCTAAAGGCCCGGGCATATCGGTTGGTGAGCATGCGCGCCCGCATGCCGTCGGTCGAGGCGGTGAGCGCTGCCTTCAGCTTGTCGGCCCAGGTCGCGGCGATGGCGCTGATCCCGGCTTCGAGCGTGGCGCGTTCGATGACGGGCGTTTTGCCTTCATAGCGCCCGACGATGTAGTGGACGCGCGCAAGCGATCCTTCGGGGAAGGACACGTAGGATGCCGCTAGCGTTCCCTTGTAGACCTGCGCGAGGAAGTTGGCGACGCGCGTGCGCACGTCGGTATCGTATTTGTCGCGCGGAATGAAGACGAGGATGGAGACGAAGCGATCAAACTTGTCGATCCGTGCCAGCGCGCGGACGCGGGGGCGCTCATAGAGGATCAGGATCTCCATGACGAAATTGTAGAGGGTATCGATGTCGACCTGGAACAGTTCGTCGCGCGGATAGTCTTCGAGAATGTGTGCCAGCGCCTTGCCCGAATGGCTGTTCGGGTCGAAGCCGGCGCGCTGGAGCACCTGTGAAACTTTGTGGCGGACATAAGGAATCTGTCGTGCCGAGCGGGTGTAGGCGCCCGAGGTGAACAGGCCGACGACGCGCAATTCGCCCTCGAGCCGGCCGTCGGGCGTATAGAGTTTGATGCCGATGTAATCCATCCGGATGCGGCGATGGACGCGGCTGGAGACATTGGCCTTGATGACGATCAGCAGCGTCGGCTCGCGCATGAACTCGCGGATTTCCGAGGTCATCACCACCATTTCGCTGCCGCGGCGCAGCACCTTCACATCGGGATCGCGGAGGATGCCGAGGCCTTCGCCGGTCGTGATGTCGTCGGACGCATCGCTGTCCGGCGAGAAGCGATATTCGCGCACCCCGAGAAAGGTGAAATTGTCCGCGCACAGCCATTGCAGGAACTGATTGGCCTCGGCGACCTCGTCGATCGGCAGCGGCGGCGGATTGGAGGAGAACGTCTTGATTGCCGCCTCAACGCGCTCGCGCATGGCGCGCCAGTCGGTGACGCAGGCGCTGACGTCGTTCAACGTGCCGGCGAGGCCGTCGATCAGCTTCTGACGATCCGCATCGGCGTCCAGGCGAGTGATGTGGAGATGAATCAGGCTCTCGCGCGCGCCCTTTGCTCCCGCCGGCAGTGATTCGCCGTAAAAGCGCAGGAGCTTGCCTTGGTCATCGCGCTCCACCGCGATGATCGGGTGAGCGACGAGGGTGACTTCGATGCCCTGCTCGGCGAGCTCCGCCATCGTGGAATCGAACAGGAAGGGCATGTTGTCGTTGAGAATTTCGAGCACGGAAATCTCGCGCCCGTCCGGCATCATCGGATTGACGACGCGGATATCGGCGCTGCCGGCCGTGCGCTGCTGCACGTGCTCCCAGGCCTGTTCCGCCAGGAAGGCCAGCGACGAGGCATCGTGATTGGCGAGATCCTCGACATTGGTGTAGCCGAACAGAAGCTCGGCAAAGGCCCGGGGGCTCCGGCCCGGCTGCACGCTGCCCGCTGCCTCGCGGATGAGAGTTGCCCGTGCCCTGTCGTCACGCCACGCCATAATGTCCTCCGTTTGTCGTGCCGTCCGACCGCTGCCGCGATCATCAGCTTGATCTGGAGTGCATCTCTTTGAGCGCCGCGATCGAGTGCTGCGCGAAATCCTCGGTCTCGAAGCTTCGACGGCTTCCGACGACAATACTACGATCCCGGAGCAAAAGGCGCTCGCCGTCGTGAGGCGGGCTGAAATCCCCTACGACAGCGGGCCGACCGGCGTCGAATGATTGACGACAAGAAAAATCACAAGCAATTTCAATTGTGTATGAGTTCGCGGTTTTGTTCTGGACGGCGCGCCAGCAAACTCAGGCACTTAGGTAGCCATCAGCCGCGTTCGTTGAATAATGGTTGAATAAGACGCTGGTGAACAGCGGCGAACGCTTGGGGAATTTGCTGCCGACACTAGCAGACTAGCCTTGGCGCGATGCCTCACTGTGGCTGGCGCATTCGCGAAGAATTTCCTCGTCACCCTTTGGTGTCCGGAAACATTCAAAGCGCCGCTGACATGCGCTGTCGTACGCGAGCGCCCTCGGATGTTCGCATTGACGTTGCTCGTCGCACCATCAACTCTTGCCCAGTCGAGCTTTGTGCGAATGGAGGGCCACGTGAGATACAATCGACGAGAGGAAACTGGCGGACAACAGTCACAAGTCAGTCTATCCGCTCCGAAAGCAGCAGAACCGAGCACGATGCCATTCGCCCAGCGGCTCACCTGCACGATTGACCATGCATGCGAAGTGACCGGCTTGGGACGCACGAAGCTTTACGATTGATAGGGGCTGGGCGTATCGTCACGACAACGGGTCGGACGTCGGCGACGCCGAAATGCCAGACCCGTGGAGGACAGAACCAAGAAGAATTCCTGTGCTTTCAGGGGGTCTGTTGAGCCGTCGACCTCAAGCTTGGCAGGTTGCAGAGGCATCGACAAGAGTGCAGCTTCGTCGCCACGTCCCATCGACACCCATGATGCTGACCGTATGCTTGTGTTCAAAGCGAACACGGTGCGTTTTTCGGTTGTTCTCCATCATCTGCAATCCCCAATTTCAAATCAGTTTCTCCAAATAAATGCGCCGCCTCCCTGAGCGTCTCTGCAATAAGCAAATCGATCTTCGTCGACTGAGCCAGTAGAGTCGTTCTCGTCGCTTCATTCAGTTGTGTCTGCCCCACGATCAATCGGATGCAGCTATTTGCGAGCTCAAGAATGAAAACAGCCCGACGGATGTCATCTGCTGTTTGAATGTCGAGAGCTTGAACCTGCGACAACAGAGCGGCGACATTCGCCACAATGCCGGGCAGTCTCTGGGGACTTGTCTCAGATTTCGCCTTGTATGGCTGCCGGAATTTTAGCACTGAAGACATGGTCGCAATTCTCAATTACGGATCGGCGTCGCTTTGCCGAACATGAAAAACACGAGACTATGAAAAATAGAGCTGTACGCGAAATACAACGGGGCAGGCCAACTTGGACTAGTCTTGCCATAATGACGACCACCACGCCGGCTATCTGTAGATTGTCGTGTCCGAGAATTTACGCCGAAGCAGTTTACAAACAGTTATGAGGTTGCGAGCAGTCGGTGTTGCAGTATGCAAGTTGCGTCACGAACGCTATCGAAGTTCGGCAACATTGGCCTAGGACAATTCGTTTTCTGCTCTTGCGCCACTTATTTGCAGAGTAAGGCCCGGGTATCGCGGAGCCTGTGCTTAGAACGAGCAAGTCACGCCTCCCATTGCGATAGACATCAAACACTTTTCGCCCCCGCTAATCCAATCGAAGTAAACACAAAATACGTTTCGGTCATTCTAATCGACCAGCTTACAACCTCGAACCGCGGTGCGGGTTGTAAATGTGCAACGCTCCGCGACTTCTGCTACACGACGTGCCAGGCACGAAAACGCCGTCGACCATCTTGAGGCGCACCAGCGACCGCGGCGCCGTTCCGATAAGAGAGGGAAACCGATTTTTGGCCCGCGAGTATGAGAAGAGCGAATCGCGCCTCGATCGATGAGAGCATGCACTAACTCCGCGGAGGCTAGACCGGCCATCTATTCAGGAGAGCGGCCGCCCTTCGTGTCGGCCGACGTGGCACTTCGAAATACAGCAACGAGCCGATCGGCTTCCCAAAGCTCAACGTCGTGCTCGCCGCACATTTGCTCGGCTCGACGTCTCGCAGCTTGTTCGTCAATGCAGTCGAGCTTTGCGGCGCAAATGACTCGCCTGCCGCTCTCCACCACGAAGACTTTGTACCGCATGGCCAGTCCCCCAACGGGACCGCAATCGTAATCCGACGTGGGTGTGAGGCAGTGCCAAAAGTGAGTGCACGTACGCGGAACCTTTGTACGTGTGGCAATTCGGCTATACCAGCGCTCTAGAACTCATCGATGGCTCAGCCGCGTAATCTCGCGGCGTGCCGAACCGTGCGGCTCGAGCTTAAGATTGAGAAGCCCCCAGCGTCATCAGCAGCGAAAGCCCAACCGGTCAGGGCGTTAAGTTTGTGGATGTCACGATATCGGTCTGCGAGCCGCTAGCGAGAGTTACCCCTCGCACCATTAAAAGCTTCGCCACGATATTACCGCCGTGGTGCCTTTCTCCCTGCTACCTCCGCATTTAAATGTGGATTGTACGGCTAATATTTAGCTGGTGGCTTGTCTGCTCCTTCATTCCCGACTTGTCTGCCTGGGCCTTCTCCCAAGAATTTGGATCGAGCCATGGACACCGCGCATTTAAATTCGCTCTCCCTTGACGAGCTCTGGATACTTCACGAACAGGTCACCGCCAGCCTCACTCAAAAAATGTTGGTGCAAAAAGCGAAGTTGGAGGAACGGCTCCACAGGATGGGACTGGCCGGCGAGGCCACACGGCTCGATCGTAAGCGCCGTCCATACCCGCCCGTTCGTCCCAAATATCGCAATCCGAAGAACCCGGCGGAGACATGGTCCGGTCGCGGCAGGCTGCCTCGGTGGCTGCGGCCGCAGCTTCGAGGCGGCGGGAAGTTGGATGAGTTCCTAATCGACCAGGCTTCGGTTCAAAAGTCGGCAGTCAATTGAGCGCTGCGGGGGCATCCGGTAGATCACTCCTTTGGTCTTCTGCGCGATGCACCACTGTCTTATTCGTGCCGAGATGCATCGGCTGTTAAGGGTTGGTTTAGTTCCCAGCATGATCATTGGGGGCCACAAGGGACCCGAGCATGCCACTGCATCATGCGAATACCTTGGAGAGGTTCGAGACGGTCGTGGATCAAGGCAGTTGCGAGCTCGCGACCTGGCCCGTCACTCTCGACCAATCAGATTTCTCGACCTCGAATCGAGATGAGATCCTGGCGCTATTGGCGCCAAGCGGCCATCCAAATCGCACCATTTGGCTCGTCGTCGCCGCATTGGCTGGGGGCTTCGGGTTGGGATGGGCTGGGGCTTGGTACGGTCCTGCAACTATCTCGGTTCTCCACCCAATTGCTCAGGTAGAAACGGTTTCGCGCCGCATGCCGGACACGAAGTCAGGCGGTAGGATCGAAAGCGCCCGAAAGATAGCATTAGCATCAGCCTCGCGAACACCGCCTGGTGTAGGTCAGCCCTCCACAATAAGCGCGGGCCTTGCTCCGAAGCCCCTGCCCAAAGCGTCGAGTGGGGCGCAATCGGCGGAAGCTTCGAACCAAGCTTCTTCGGCTGTCGAGGCGGACGTGTCTGTGACCGGCTCGCTCGGGTCTACGGGGCAGCTCCTGTCGGTCCCCGAGACAAGACCAACACTATTGGAGGTTGGGCAGTCCTTGACGTTCGCGGCGGAACGGCAGTGCTCGAAGGGCCCGATGGGATTCGAATGGCTGCACGGGGCGACGTGATCCCCGGCATCGGGCGGATCGACTCTATCGTGCGTTGGGGTAACCGTTGGATAGTTGCGACTGCGAGCGGATTGATTGCCACGCGGTAAGAGGCTCGCATAGCGCGACGAAAAAAGTGCGCTAGCCTATCAAGGGACAAGCGGGCGCGGAGAAGATAGGCGGTCATCCTGTCGCGCGATTCCGCGCGATTCCCAAGAGAGGGTTACCGAGACCTCCTCCTGCAACCATCGCCATAGGCGGCTGGGTAGAACTTGTCCCGCTGCCAGCCCGAGACGCTATGGTGCGAGCCTATTTAAATTGTCAAATTAAATACCGTTCTCCGCTGCGAAGGGAACTAGCGCCTCTCTTCACCCGGCGCGGCACCAAAAATGCAAGATAATACAAAGGGGTGGCGTCGGGCATTCGAGCCTGCGTTAATCCATCCATTATTATCTTTATTATCCAATTAAAACATCATATATTATCTCAGATTTAATTACGACATTTAATGTTCCAGCGCCATTTCAGCTCCGGCAGTCTTCCTTTTAGGAAAAGCCTGAGGACCGTTTGCATTGGAGGAGAGGACAATGCCTCAACGTAACATCCGGCCTCCGACTGAAAACGACATAGGCAAACTTGAAACCTCGGCCGTGAAAGTGCCGAGCGCAGAGATTGCTGCTCAGTTCGGGGGAAGTCCCGCAGCACCGGCGGTGGAGTTTCTAAAATTGTTATTGACGAAGCCGGAAAGTTTAAAGCGCAAACATCCCGGTCCGGACCCTGGCCCGCGCAATGATTAGAGCTGCGAAAAGAACGGAATCGGCGGATCGCCGGAGAGGGGCGTCAGGGGCGCCGGTCGGCTCGAAGCAGCGCGCGCAAATCGATTTCACTGCCGCGGCAGCACTAAAAAAATGGCCTTCAATTGGAAATCAACGCGCAGCGGCATCGCTTAGTCCATATCTCGTAATCGAGGGCACTTTGGACGCATGCATCCGGGGTCTCCTAGCGAAGCCCGCCAGCCAGCGTCATCTCTATGAGATACATACTGCTCCGCAAACGCAACTTATTACGGCCGTACTGACCGCAGAAGAGATATCCGAAATCGCTCGGCTGCGGGATTTTCTTTGAGGCAAGCAAGCCCTGCCGCTGCCGACGGGGCGTTGTTGGACTGACTGGCACAACTGTGAACCAACTCTTCGGTGACACTGGAAGGCATGCACCATCACCGCCGATTCATTGCCATGCGTAATTTGCGCTCCTCGGAAATTGGAGGACACTATGGATGACAACAGCCCTCGTTCGAAAGAAGTTGCAAGAGTCGGCTTGATCAGCTTCGGCCGTTCGAAAACCGATTGCACTATTCGCAGCATATCTGCCTTCGGCGCAGCCCTCGATCTTGCCGCAGATGAAAAAATTCCCGACGAATTCGCGCTGACTGTTATTCCCGACGGTGACTTGCGCCGCTGCGCTGTTGTCTGGCGCAAAGAGAAACGTGTTGCTGTCGCGTTCTATTAATTGATACGTCGGTATCAATCGCGGGCCAGGAATGCCGCCCCAGATCTTCTAATATGGCGCGCGGCTATGAGGCCATCTTCCGCTGTTGCTCTGGCCCCAGAGCGTCAGACCGTTCCGGGACCCAGAGGAAACGATCGCGTTCTCGAGGAGTGATTCCGAGCGAGACCGTTGGTGCAATCTAGGCAAGGGGAGGCTCTGGCGAACCCTGCCACACCGCGAGACAGAGGCTGGTTCGAATAGATCAGGGCTTAGCCACGGAGAAGAACCAGCTGAGCCGCCAGCCAGGAACTATTCTCCCGATCCCGAGTCAGAATTGCGCCGTTTTACTCGCGGGCATTCCGCCGGGTTCGAGAGACCGTTCCAATGCGCTACGTAGCGTACGCAGTAGATTTGTCCGGAGTGGCGCTGGCCATTTACGAACTGGAATGTGCGGGCGATGACGAAGCAAGGCACCGAGCCGAGAAGTTTCTCGAAGCCCATCCGATTATAGAAGTTTGGGATAGAGTGCGGCGCGTTGCGCGGCTCACCCGTGCAGCAGCCGTAAGCGGCGACTGATTACGATCCAGGCCCGTGCATCTGTGCTCATTTCGAATAGGGGCCTATCATGAGTAATCCCTGTGCGGCCTGGTAACACAGTCCCCGGCATTGAGCGCGTCGACTCTAGCGTGCGTTGGCGCAGCCGCTGGACAGTTGCACTGCCAGTGGATCGATCTCGCCCCCCCAGCATTCGAACGCGACCCACCAACCAGATACGCGCGCGCGAATCCGCACAAGTCGTTCACAAGCTGAGAGGCAGGAAAGTCCTGGCAAGAGATCGTCGAAGCTCTTGGAACGAGCCGCATGTCTGTAGAAGTGCGCGCTGCCGAGATGAAGCGGAAACCTTTAGAAACCCGCTAACGGCAAGCGGCGTTTTTCCAACAATAGACGCGTGCCATACCGATGGTGAATAGTTGAAGCCTACAGATGCCGAGCGGCTGCGAAAGGAGGCGCAGGAATGCCGCCAATCGGCCCGCCTGGCGGAGAATGAGGCCGATCGGGAATCATGGCTTAGGTTCGCATCAGAATGGGAGATTCTTGCACAGGCTAGTGACAGAGGCGCAGTATTTTTCCTGAAAGGTGAGCACTAGCCGCTCTCCGCAATGTACCGTTAAACAAGACCACTTGTCGCATTGAACGGTAGTTACGGCCGCCGAAGAACTCTCCTTCTGCGGGCCGACTTCCGGATACGCCGACCACTGCCAATCCGTCTCGCGTTAGCGGCGCGTAGGCGCCCTCGGAGCGTCTGCAGTTCCCCGAAAAATGCGAGCAGCCCCTCGACCCGTTCGCGCAGAATAGCCGAAAAGTTGAAAACCTGACCTCGATTACTCATCACCGCCTCGAACAATTCTATTGAAACGATGTGCAGGCGATAACGGGAAAGTATGCAATTAGAGGTAGGAACATGCAAGCCTCAAAAGACGACCGGTAGCGTGAACGTGGAAAGGCGGACACCATACTGTCGTTGCTCGTCTGTTTCGTTGCCTTTCGGGTCGGCTGTCGTTCGAAAGTCCGGCAGCGGATCTTATGCCGCAGCGCACGGAAGCGGCGCCCTGCTTACTTCCGCACTGCTGGTCGCCCCGCTCCGCGATCGAGAGGCCGCCGAGGGCTGGCGAAGCCTGTGGTGCCGGAGAGAGTCTTGGCATCATGTGTGGTGCTCCCAACCCGCTCAAACGTGGTGACGAATGCTGCGAAGGCTGTGATTGTCACTGCGATCGCGAACAATAGGATCACGGTGCGGTCGGGATTCGGCTCAGTACTCATGAGCAACTCCACTCAGGCGGCTTGGCGGCTGAGCTGTCTGCGCAAATAGATGGATTAACTTCGCTTCGAGTGCTTCGGTCGGCCGCGCGTGAAGAACTGCGGCAAGTTCGCCGTCGTGACCCCGCCGGCGCTGACGGCGTTGCTTTCGACGTCGTTGACGTCAACCGCCATCGCGAAGTCTGGAGGGGCCTCATCCATCATCATGAGCATCACCACCGCGACCGCGGCTGAGCAAGACAGCCGATCCGAGTGAGAGCTCAGATTGAACCAAAGCGCGCCCCCTTTAAAGCGAGCATCCCCCAACAATGGGTGCCGAGTAGACCAGCTAGCCCCAGTCTCGAGTCAGCCCCGGACTGGGGCCTTTCTTTGCCTGCGGCGAACTATCGTGGCATCGGTGGCGCAACAGCACACCGGTCGAGCTTAAGACAGGCAACAACCCAGGACAATCGGAGTCCCGCCCCCAGGGTGCCATGTACGTACTGGGGCTTCCAGTCTGCCTTTATGCGGCTTGGGCTACCATTCGGGATCGTCGAAGCTGCCATACTCCCGCACGATGTACTCCCGCGTGAAGCGCTCCACCGGACGCCAGTGCTCGCGAATGACAATTGTCGGAGTTGGGGGCCTCCAATAGTCAGGATGGATGACTATTGTCGAAGACGGCGGGTAGAGATAGGGCGTATGAACACGCCAGCAAACGTCTCCCCTACACGCAATGGCAGCCGAGGCGCCCGTACCGGAGAGCGCAAGAAGACCAGCAGCGACGCTGCCAGCTATAACTGCGCTCCTGCTCAATGGCCGATTTAGCTGGTTCATGTTTTCCTCCTCCGCGACGGTGTTTCTTCTGGCTGAAACAAACCCCAGCAGAAACCAGCAAGTTTCAAGCCTCCAACATTAAAACTCACCTTCGAAGGCAGCCGTCTTCAGCCACCAGATGCGTTCGCCTCCACTCTATTCCGCATCGCGGTAGCGCAATGACCGCGGCCGGCGGCATTCGATCAACTTCGGCGTAGGGACGATCGGCATAAGCTTGCTTGCGGTTGCAGAAGGGCTAGGATGCATCCGCATTCATACTGTCCTTTTTTCCGATGGAGCATTCCCATGATTGATATCCATGTCCTACGAATACCGTCCGCCTTTATCTGCTTCGTGCTTGCTTTCCTTGCCGCAAACGAAGTTGCCGTGGCAGATCCAGTTGGTCGTTACGAGTGCAGCGTTATTGGTGCGCCAATCCAGGATCAAATAGGCGACCGCGACGGTCATGCGCTTAGCAGCGTGCAATACGCGTGTTCAGGCGTGGACGGACTGCTGAAGGGCGCTGTTTATACGTCTATGAACGTGAGTGAAGCCGACGGACCTCAGAGGCTCTCAGTTGGTGGCCTTTTGCATGATGCAATTCCAGCCATGGTGGCACGGCCGACAATCGGTTGGCTGTGCTGGCCGTGAGAGGCAAAGCGGTCATTACTGTCCCGCGCGGTGCCCCTATATTTAGTTAAATTTGGGACGTTCGCGTGCGGACTACCCTTTTAGTTCTTGGGCTATGGCTACTGATCAACGTTTTGTTTGTTGTGATCACGATGCCCCCTCGCAAGCCACGCTTGCCACCTCGACCAGTGCGGCCGTCCTTGATCGAAGCATTGGATGCAATCAAGCGCTTTCTGAAAATACTACGCCGCTGAAAAGTCAGACGATTGCGCTGTCATTTAAACCGGTCAAACACCGGACTATCACCCGTCATTTTAATCTGCGAGACTTTCCATCCGAGACCAACAATGTTTTGGAAAAAACCTGAAGGAGGTTCGCAGTGGAGAAGGTGCGACGCTTGCGCGCGATGGGTTCGCTGTGCCGTCAACAGGCCGCGTACAACAGCATGAACAAATGGAAACTCCTCGCGGACGCGGAATGCTGGGAACACTTGGCTGAGCTTGAGCTGTCGTCCCACTTCCGGGAATGCAACGTCGGTAGCTCGACCAGCTCGCTTGATCTGGCCGGGTGAGAAAACCCTTGCAATACGGGGATGAGAACCGACCCAAGGAGCCAACTCTTCAAACATCGGGGGCGTGCAATGAGTAACCGTAATCGGGCGTACAACCGCGTTGTCCTGTGCCTGCGCGCTCAGGCGCTTCTTTCTCAGCTTGCCGAACTTGAGACCCTTCGAGGCCGAGTGCGAGAGGCCGAGGAGAATACAGCTCTCGATCAATCGGCAGACCCGGTGAAGTCAACCATTCACTGACTGATCGCAGGTCGTCGAGCGCGCGCTGCTGGGAGGGTAACGCTGCCACCGGGCGCACGGCCGATCAGCCCTCAATGTGTTTCATCGTCGAAACCGGCCAGCGACCTTCATGTCCCGCGACCGAGATGCGAAGTCCGTGCTCATCATCGAGGAAGACGCGATCAATTGTGCCAGCCTTGCCGTCAGCCAAGACGACGGTCTTGCCGACCAGCTCCGTCTCGGCCTCGTGCAGTTCGCGCAAGATGTTCATCGCTCGCGCGTCGCCGGTACTTGCAGCACTCACGAATGCACTCTGTTTGGTGCGAATTCTTGCGGTCTATTCTACCACTCTGGCATTTTGACGCGAGTGTGCAATCGGCGGGCGTTCGAGGGCACATGGACTTTTTGAAAGCGATAGACATCAAGCGTGAACTCCCCAACTCAGATTTCCGTGGTTTTCCTTTGCGTCACTGGAGTAATGTTGCTCTCGGCGTTGGGGAGCGTGGGGATGGCGCACTACCGAGCTTACCTTCTGGATCAGCACCGCCACGTTATAAGCGTGGCCAGTTTGCAGTGTGCCGACGAGCAGGACGCAAGAGAACGCGCTCAGCAGCTAGTTGATGCCAACGACATCGAGCTATGGCAATTCGATCGGCGTATCGCCGTGTTTGAAGCGACCACAAACCGAACCTCGCAGACAGCGGGACATAGCACGCCGGAGCAGACGCAGCGCCATCCGGACAAATGAAGCGTACGAACTTCAGCGACTTCTCGGTCCCCGGCATCTGTGTTGCGGATCATGGGCGCGGGATAGTACGGGAAGACACCGGCATCGGCTGCAAGGCGCCAACGCATCGGTTGACCATGCGGAAGACGCGAGAATGAAGGCTTGATGGTGGGTGATGCTGTAGAGGTAGCACACCGAGAAACCGCCGGCCTGCTCGACCTAGATCATCCGCTCCTTGGTGACCCGCAAGCTGCGAACGTAATAGCCCTGTCTTTGAACGGCTGACTTGATCTCGTCGCTGACTTTGAGAACTCGTTTTCTGCTCTTGCGCCACTTATTCCGAGAGCAAACTACGGGTATTGCAGCGCCTGTGCTTAGAACGAGAAAGTCGCGCTTATCATTGCGATAGACATCAAACACTTTCCGTCCCCGCTATTCGTATGAAGTAAGCTATGAGAGTATGTTTCGGCCCGTCTCGATTGATGAGCTTAGTATCTCCAATGGCTGTGCGGGTTGTAAATGTGCAACGCTCGGGACTTTTGCTTCGCCGCGTTCCCGAATTTGGAACGAACTGATGCAAAGCCCGGATCATCGTCTAATTGAGGCGCGCCTTAGCGCAAGTAGTAAGAGCTTGCCGAATTCCGCCATAGGTGCATGAGCAAATGCGCGGATGATCAAAATTAACTGCTGTGCGCTACTTGGCCGCCAATCAGGACAGCATCGGGCATGAGCGTTAAATCAAGACGAACCTGCTTTTCGAACCATGTTCTGAAGTTCAGCGCGAACGCAGCCGTTGCAACGATTGCGGCGTAAACAGCTACACACCAAAGCGGAACATACGGTTACTACGCTCCGCGCACCTAAGGCTCAGGCGTGTTCGTCGGATCGTTGAAGCCAGCAAGTAATCCGAGGAGGCGCGCTCCTGCAGGAGGAGCAGACTACCGGCTCGTCGGGCACATGCATTCCGAGTTCACGCGGTGCGGACCAGCGAAGCGGTTCACCTCCGTAGAATTCATTGGCAATCAAGGCATTCAGGTCCGTTGCACTAGAGCGATGATAACAGCGTCGATATAGCGTGCACACATGCTTAGGATGGCGACACATCACGCAGCTCGAATCGTAGTAAGGAACCGCTGACACCACTTCGCGCCGCGCGCCCATACTGATCTTTCCCGCCATAGCGGCCACCGAACCAATTCGGTGGCACCGACCCAATCATCGGCGAGAAGTTTTCCAGAACATTCTAGATGCGGCAATGCGCTCTGACGCAAGTTTGGTGCAGCGCGGATTAGTCGGCACCGATTAGTCTGGCTTGAAGCAGATCGATTTTCCCGCGACCGTACCGAGCGACGCAGTAGCCGAGGTTGCGGCGCAGTCGACGCGCTCACCTCGTGAGCGCGACCGGCTTGAACGCGGTCACCAGCGCCTTCTCCAGCTTTCCGGCCATGCCGCGCAGTATATCGTAGGCTTCCGCGCGCGAGCTCGGGATGGTCAAGTTCGACTACACGCCGGACGGGCGGATCGTCTGCGTCAGAGACACGTTTTCCGCCTTCAACGAGCCGTCCGCGCCGATCCCGGCGGAGGTGACGTGGATCACCGGCATCACCGACGAAATGGTGGCTGGCCACAAGATCGACGAGGCCGCTGTGAACGCCTTCGTCGACGATTCGGTGGTCGTGGTCATCGCGCACAACAGCGGGTTCGATCGGAAATTTTTCGAACGCTACTGGCCCGTGTTCGAGCAGAAGGCGTGGGGCTGCAGCATGAGCGAGATCGACTGCCGCAAACACGGCTTCGCGGGCTCGCAGCTCGGATATCTGCTGAACGGCGCCGGCTTCTTCCACCAGGCGCACCGGGCCGTCGACGATTGTCATGCTCTGCTGGAAGTTCTCGGGTTGGAGCTACCGGCCATCCGGGCGCCGGCGCTCGCGCTCTTGCTCGAGAACGCCCGCAAGCCGACGCTGCGGGTCTGGGCGGAGCAGACCGCGTTCGAGCTCGCGCTTCGCCGCCTAAAATCCCGACACAGAACTCAATTCTCGGGGTCGGGCTAACGGCTCGAATGGCCTGAATAGTCCGCGAGTCCTTGATCGCTGATTCAGAAAGGGAGAACGCCGACGGGGCGGTTAGGGCGCCCTTGGATCCTAGAATACGTCCCGGCAGCCGGTGGGAATGGAAGGCCGCTACCATGTCGTATGTCCCCGCGGTGACCCTCGAACCACGACTTCAGCGGGGAGTTCGCATAGCGCCCGTCATCTCGCGCAAGTATCGCGGTCGTGAACAGCAGCAGTGCACAGAATGGAACCGCAACGTACTTCATCGCATTGGATCGCCAGCATTTTATCACCTCGGCCATCTTGGACAGTCAGTTTCGAATCAGCGCCGCTGGCGCCATGGGCAAGGAGCGCAGGAACACGAAGCGGGAGGTCACAGGTATCTCCGCATCGAGGCGACCATCGTGGCCGATGAGAATGAGGCCCGCTCCGCCATTTGCCACGGGCAGGATGACTTCTTCACCAGTCCATGTCCGGATCGGGTTCATCCCGATCACCAGAAACTCACCTACAGGCTGGTCCAGATATTGAAGTCTAAGCTGCGGGGCGATTTCGGGCGGTGCAAGCCCGAAGCCCAGTTGCTGCGCGAGTTCGTAGATTTGCCGCAACGGCACCGTCTCGCCCTTGAAGCCCAGGTCGGCCGCTGTAACTGTCACAAGTGTAACCGCCGTTCTGGTGGTGCTTAGGGTAAACGCGGGTCGAGCAAGAGCCTCCGCGGCCGAGTAACCGACGCCGCAACCAATCGCACTTGACCTTGCCCCCTGGACTTAATCCAGATTGAAGTTCGCTCTGGCCCATATGAGGACCAGAGCATGAAGCACAGCCGCTTTACGGAAGAGCAGATCATCGGGATTTTGAAGGAGCACGAGGCTGGCGTGTCGGTTGTCGATCTGTGCCGGAAGCACGGCGTCAGCGATGCCAGCATCTACAAATGGAAAGCCAAATTTGGCGGGATGGAGGTCTCGGAGGCCAAGCGGCTGAGGACGCTGGAGGATGAGAACACGCGGCTGAAGCGGCTTTTGGCCGACGCCATGCTGGACAATGCGGCGTTAAAGGACCTCCTGGGAAAGAAGTGGTGACGCCCGCGGGGAAGCGGAAAGCTGTCGCCCATCTCGTGGACGCCCACGGGATGAGCGAACGGCGGGCGTGTAAAGCCATCGGCTGTTGCCGCATGACCATCAGATATCGGACGACCCGGGCGGACGACGCGGCCCTACGCCAACGCATGAGAGCGATTGCCGAGGTGCGCCGTCGCTTCGGCTATCGGCGCCTGCATGTTCTGCTCAGGCGGGAGGGCTATCTGGTCAACCACAAGAAACTGTTCCGGCTCTACCAGGAAGAGAGGCTCGCGGTCCG
>NZ_JADPKH010000043.1:0-1013 GCF_023073835.1 Bradyrhizobium sp. 153
TTGAGGTAATTGGCGCATTCGTCGGCGGTGAAGGCATCGAGTGCGTGGCCGATTGCGGCGCAGACCGCATCGACGGTTCGGGCGGCAGCTTTGCGGAGCAGATGCTTGAGCTTGGCAAATACCTGTTCGATCGGGTTCAGGTCGGGCGAGTACTTTGGCAGGAAGAACAGTTTGGCGCCGGCCGAACGGATGAGCTGGCGAACTGCTTTGCTCCTGTGGCTGCCGAGATTATCCAAGACGACGATATCGCCGGGTCGAAGGACCGGCAGGAGAACCTTCGCGACATAGGTGCGAAAGCTCACGCCATCGATCGGCCCCTCGATGAACCATGGCGCATCGATCCGATCATGGCGCAGGGCCGCCAGGAAGGTCATGGTCTTCCAGCGGCCGTGGGGAACCTTGGCGTGAAGTCTGCGCCCGCGCGGCGCCCATCCCCGCAAGGGCGCCATATCGGTCCTGGTCCAGGTCTCGTCGATGAAGACCAGTCGCTCAGCTTCGACGCGACCTTGATATTTTGTCCACTGGGCTCGCCGCCGCGCGACCTCGGGTCGATCCCGTTCGCCAGCCGCCACGCTTTTTTTTGAAGCTGAGCTTCTCGGCATGCACGAAGTCCCACACCGAATGGTAGTCGACCTTCAGGCCGCGTCCGGCAAGCTCGGCAACGAGCCCGCGTATCGTGAAATCGCCCTCCTTGATCCGTTGCGACAGCCAGACCGCATGCTCTCCCGAAACCGCCTTCGGCTTATGACCGCCCATCTGGCCCGGAGCAACGCTCCCGGTCTCATCGACCCGCTTCATCCAGCCAATTGCGGTGCTGATCGCGACCCCAAACTGCTTGGCTGCCCGATTGCGGGACATCCCGCCCTCAATCGCGGCCACGACACGCTGGCGAAGATCCAGAGAATAAGGCTTGCCCATCCATGCTGGCCTCCCGCCCAGCCAGCATGGTGAATCAGAAACGAACTGATTTGGGAATCCCAAATCGATTCAACCAAACCCCATCCCGCTTTAGC
>NZ_JADPKH010000014.1:0-1012 GCF_023073835.1 Bradyrhizobium sp. 153
ACTAGGTGTTTAGTCCCAGCCTTTGATGGTGCATCCTTATCGCACGATTCGAAGGAAGCGCTATGGGACAAATTTTCCACGGCTGCGCCACCACGACGGAGGCAGTCCGTCGAGCAATACAAAATAGTCAAGAGAGCCTGAGAGCCCTCGCTAAGCGCTACGGGATCCACCAGAAGACTGTTGCGAAGTGGAAGCTGATCTCCCGACAGGCCCCAAGGAAGCCAAGTCGACTGTCCTTTCCATCGAGGAGGAGGCGATTATCGTCGCTTTCCGGCATACGCTACTGCCGCTCGACGATCGCCTTTATGCGCTACAGCCGACCATCCCGCATCTGACGCGGTCATCCCTGCATCGCTGTCTTCAGCGCCAAGGCATCAGCCGATTGCCGGAGGCCGAAGGCAGCAAGCCTTCGAAGAAGAAGTTCAAGGCTTATCCGATCGGCTATTTCCACATCGATATCGCTGAGCTCCAGACCGCTGAAGGCAAGCTCTACCTCTATGTCGCTATCGATCGCACCAGCAAGTTCGCCTTCGTGCAACTGGTCAGAAAGACGGGAAGGAGCTCGGCCTCGGCCTTCCTCGAAGCTCTGATTGCGGCTGTCCCCTACAAGATCCACACGGTTCTCACCGACAATGGGATCCAGTTCACTTTCCCGCCACGCTACGCGGATGGCCCGACGGCAACATACGTGACGCATATGTTCGATCTGCGCTGCCAAGAGAATGGCATCGAACATCGGCTGACCAAGATCAAGCATCCCTGGACCAATGGCCAGGTCGAGCGCATGAACCGCACGATCAAGGAAGCGACAGTCCAACGCTACCATTACGATCGACACGATCAGCTCGAAGCTCACCTTGCCGACTTCATCAACGCCTACAACTACGCTCGGCGGCTGAAGACCCTGAAGGGACTCACGCCTTACGAGTACATCTGCAAATGCTGGACTTCCCAGCCAGAACGATTCAAACTCAATCCGCTCCAGCAAATGCCGGGACTAAACACCTAGCGC
>NZ_JADPKH010000119.1:0-51622 GCF_023073835.1 Bradyrhizobium sp. 153
AACCACAGACCCCATCAGGCCTTGGCAGGACAAACTCCCAAGGCCTTCGCCGCTACCAAGACCACCGCGATCCAATCAGCGAATTATTGAACATCGACAGCAATGACGCGCGTTGAGACCGATCGGCGAAACTACGCCGACCGTCGCACCGCGTTGTCGACCAAGGTCTTGCCGAGCGACCAGATCGCGCCGGGGACCTTGTGGCTGCCGGCGATGACGTCGTCGAAGGCGCGCTCGATCCAGGTGCAGTCTTCCTCGGTGATGGTGAGCGGCGGCAGCAGCTTGATGGTGTGGCTGCCGTGGCCGGCGACCTGGGTCAGAATCTTGTGATCCTTGAACAGCGGCACCGTGATGAGCTGGCAGAACAGGCCCTTGTTGGCGGTCTCCAGTACGTTCCAGGAAGCGCGAAGGCGCAGCGACTTCGGCGGGCCGAACTCGACGCCGATGATCAGCCCCTTGCCGCGGACTTCTTTCATCAGCTCGTAGCCGGGCACCATGCGCGTCAGCGCGAGGCGCAGTTCGGCGCCGCGCTTGGCGGCGGACTCGATCAGCTTGTCGGACTCCATGACGTCGAGCGTGGCGATGCCCGCAGCCATGGCGAGGTCGTTCTTGGAGAAGGTGGAGCCGTGCACCACCGCACGATCCATCTGGTTGAAGATCTTGTCGAAGATGCTCTTGCGCGTCAGCACCGCGCCGACCGGCACGTGGCCGCCCGACAGCGACTTCGACAGCAGCACCATGTCGGGCTCGACGTTCCAGTGCTCGACCGCAAGGAAGCGGCCGGTGCGGCCCATGCCGGTCTGGATCTCGTCGGCGACGAACAACGTGCCGTATTTCTTGCAGAGCGCGGCCGCGCCGGGCAGGAACTCGTCGGTGGGCATGTTGACGCCCTTGCCCTGGATCGGCTCGACGACGAAGGCTGCGACCTCGCGCGAGGCCAGGGCCTTTTCGAGCGCGGCCAGATCGTTGAACGGGATCGGGGTGCAGCCCGGCAGCAGCGGCTCGAATCCGGTGCGGAAGTTCGAATCACCCGTGAGCGACAGCGCGCCATAGGTCAGGCCGTGATAGCCGTGGGCGCAATAGACGATGCCGGGCCGGCCGGTCGCGCCGCGCGCGAACTTGATCGCTGCTTCGACGCATTCTGCGCCGGAATTGGCGAAGAACGCCTTGTCGAGATAAGGGACGTACTTCAAAAGCCGCTCGGCAAGCACGCCGGCGAGCACCGAGACATCGAACTGGACGAGATTGGGCAGGTCCGCGTCGAGCACGCTCTTGAGCGCCTCACGCATGACGGGATGATTGCGCCCGATCGCAAACACGCCGAACCCTGACAAGAGGTCAAGATAGCGCGCGCCATCGCGATCATAGAGGTACTGCCCCTGCCCTTTCTGGAACCCGACATCGTATCCGATGGTCTTCAGAACCCGAACGAACTGCTCGTTCAGATACCGATTATGCAGGGCGCTACGCTGGGCCTGACGGTCCGCGAAGAGCTCAGACATGTCTGGATTTGGACTGTGCATCCGCTACATACTTCGGTTGAGGGCCGTCTCGTCAACTGAAAACGGACCGCTGTCGAAAACGCTCTGTGCGGCCTTTTGCCCTTTTTCGGACCATCTTCGCAAGCACAGCTTTAAGCGATGTTGCACTGCCAAGGAACTATCATGCGTTTAGCCCTTTACACCGGAATAATACTGGCTGCCGGTTACACCTGTCCGACCCCCGCGCTCGCCGCAGACCCGACCGGCGACTGGCGGGTCGCCGACGGCGTCGCCAACATCCGTGTCGCCCAATGCAACGGCAGCATGTGGGGTGCCGTGTCCTGGGAAAAGCAGCCTGGCGGCCGCGACGAGAACAACCCGGATGTGTCGAAAAAGAACAGGCCGACGCTGGGCATGGCGACCCTGATCGACATGAAGAAGAAGCCCGGCGTCGATCAGTGGGAGGGACAGGTCTACAACGCGAAGGACGGCCAGCTCTACAGTGCAACCATCACGCCGGCCGGTACCGACCAGCTCGAAATCAAGGGCTGCGTGATGGGCTTCCTCTGCGGGGGCGAGACCTGGACCCGGGTTGGTCCGCCGATCCCCTTGAGCCCCGCCAACGCCATGGCCAGGGGCGCGCCGAAGTCCAGCGGCGCGGCACCGAAGGCCCAGGGAACGACGGGCGCCACAGCACCTGCCCCCGCTGCCCCGAAGGCCGTCGGCGCAGCCAAGGCCGGTCAGAAGGGCGCCGCCGACCCGATCGGCGACATCTGCCTACTCCCTGAGATTGCGGGGTTTGCCCATTAGGGCCGGCTGGAACAGCAGCACGGCGGCAAGCGTCGTCACCAGGGAGAGTGCGAGCAGCTTGCCCATGCTGGACGTGCCGGGATGGCTGGACAGCCACAGGCTGCCGAACGCGGTCGCCGTTGTCAGCGCGCTGAAGAAGATCGCGCGTGTCAGGCTGGTCTGGAGCAGGTTCGTCCTGCCCGAGCGCCACGCCACGACGTAATAGATCTTGAAGGCGACGCCGACGCCGAGCAGCAGCGGGAATGCGACGATGTTGGCGAAGTTGAGCGGCAGGCCGATCAACACGCAGATCTCGAGTGTCACCGCGCCGGCAACCAGGAGCGGCACCAGCGTCATCAGCACGTCGACGAACCGGCGTAACGTGACCCACAAGAGCAAGCCGATCACCAGCAGCGCATAGATGCCGGCATGGATGAACGCCTTCACCACGGTGTCGCCGGATTTCAGGATCGAGACCGGCCCGCCGATCGCGGTCGGCTCGGCCGCGAGCACTGCGGCGGCAAATTTGCGCAGGGTGTCGTTGTCATTGGGGTCGCCCTTGGGCAATGCCTCGACGCGGATGATGCCGTCCTTGCTCTTCCAGGCGCTGACGAGATCCGGCGGCAGTGATTTCAGGGTGACCGGCTCGGCCTGCATCGCGTTCCTGAGCTGGTCGAACACGATCTTCATCGGCGTGACGAACACGTCCTGCGCCTTGTTGCGCGTGGCCTCATCGGAATTGGCGAGCTTCTCGAGCGCGTCCGCCAGCCGGCGCGAGGCGGCCGCACCCGGGCCCTTCGCATCCCCCGCGGTCCGGCGCAGATTGTCAGCCGAGGATTTCAGCGATTCGAGGTTCTCCTGATCGGAGGGAGCCGCATCGATCTGGTCGGGATTGAGCGCGGGATTCAGCACCTTGGCGCCCTGCGCGAGCAGCTTCAGCTTCGGCGGCTGATCCTGCGGCACGAAGCTGTCGAGTGACATCACCCGCAGCACCTCAGGCACCTTCTCCAGCTTGGCTTCGACCTGCCTTGCCTGCTCCTCCGACGTCGCCATCACGTTGATGGCATTGGCGCCGGTGTTGGGATCCTTGCGCAAGTCGAGGAAGGTCGCGATGGATTCGGCGTGCGGGTTGCGCAGATTCATCGGATTGAAGTCGAATTTCATGAAGTAGAGCAGCGGCAGGCCGCCGAGCGCCAGCAGCAGCGTGCCGCCGACGATCAGGACGCGGTGCTTTTCGAGGAAGTGATCGAGCGGCGCCAGGAAGGCGTAACCGACCGGCTCCGGTTCGCCGGGCGGGTTCAACAGCTTCAACAGCGCCGGCAGCACGGTGATCGAAGAGATGAACGCCACCAGCATACCGACGCCGGCGATCTGGCCGAGCTCGGAGATGCCCTTGTAGTCGGTCGGCATGAAGCAGAGGAAGCCCGCGGCCGTTGCCATCGCCGCGAGCGACAGCGGCACCGCCGAGCGCTTGGCGGCCAGCACCAGCGCGCCCGAGAGATTGTCGTGCTTGTAGCGCTCGGATCGGTAACGGACGCTGTACTGGATGCCGAAATCGACGCCGAGACCGACGAACAGCACCGCAAACGCGATCGATAGCAGATTGAGAGAGCCGACCATCATCAGGCCGGCCGCGGTCGTGATCGCGAGGCCCACGAAGAGGTTGACGAACACCGCGAAGATGATCTTCGCCGAATGCAGCGCCAGCCACAGGATGAGCAGCACGACGAGGACCGTGCCGATGCCGTTGACGACGGCGCCTTCCTGGACGGTCGCGTATTCCTCGTTGGCGATCGGGACCGGGCCGGTCAGCCGCACCCGCGCCTGGTATTTGGTGGGGAAATCCAGATCCGCTGCGGCCTTGCGGATTGCATCGGTGGCGCCCTTGCCCGGCTCCAGCGCGTTGTAGTCGAGGATCGGCTTGAACTCGATGAAGGCGCGCTTGTCCGAATCCTTCAGCGGCTCGTCGCTGACGAGCTCGCGCCAGGAGAAGCTGGCATTGCCCTTGTTGAGCACGGTCTCGACCGTCTGCGCGATCAGGTTGAAGGGCCGTTCCGTGCTGTCGAGCTTGACCTGGCCGCGCTTGACGCCGGCAAGTCCGGTCTCGAGCGCGCCGGTCAGGCCGCGGATCGAGGGGTCGCCCGCCATGATCTCGATCAGGGGCGCTGCGGATTCGAACTGACCGGTAATCTTGCCGACCTCCTCGGTCGGCAGGAACAACAGGCCGTTCTTCTCGAAGAACTCGCCGCTGCCGAGCTGCTGCATCGACTGGAAGTTGGTCTTGTCGTCTTTCAGCTTGGCAAAGAGCGCGTCCGCCGCGGCGCTCGCCATTTCGGGCGTCTTGGCCTCGACGACCGCCGTGATAGTCGCGTCGCGGTCGAAGGCGCGGTCGAACTGCTGGTCGCGCTGGCGCCAGTCGAGATTCTGGGCAATCAGCGAATTGATGTCGGTGTTGATGGCGAAGTGGCGCGCAGCGTAATAGCCCGCTCCCACCGACAGCAGGAGCCCGAGAACGACGACGAGGGAGGCAAACCGGGTGCAGGCCCTGACAATGGCAACGACTACGCTTTGCAGCACTTCTTTTCTTTCTGCGGTTAACAGCTTGCCGGAAACGCCCGCTGTTTATCGGAGTTCCCGGGCGAAACCTATTGCTGTTTTGAGTGGCTCTCGCCGGGCGAAGGTTCGAGGTAAACGGCGGAGGAGCGTGGCAAAAATGATGCGGGGCGGTCGGTATAACCGGGGAGTTGAGGCGGGAAAGTGACGAAAGAGTGAGCACCGTGCCGCATCTCGCTCACCGTGAATCACTCTACTATAATACCATAGAATGGGATTTTGTCGGGAACCCTAGGTTCATTCAGCCTTCCCTTGCTGCCGATTTTTTGACACAAAGTATTGCGCCTCCATGCGCCGGAGCCCCAAACGGGGAGTGGCGGCTACCGCGTGCGCAAGACCGATGGTGCGGTTATTGCAGCTCGTTGGTCACTATCGGGTGCTGTCGGGAACTTTGAAGTGGATTGGTGCAACTTGCGTGATGGACGTCCAATGGAAGTTTATCTGGCGCAGCCGCGCGGCTTCTGCGCGGGCGTGGTGCGTGCGATCGAGATCGTGGAGCGGGCCTTGGAAAAGTACGGCCCGCCCGTCTACGTGCGCCATGAGATCGTGCACAACAAATACGTGGTCGAGAGCCTGAAGAACAAGGGGGCGATCTTCGTCGAGGAATTGTCCGAGGTGCCGCCGAAAGCGGTGACCGTCTTCAGCGCCCATGGCGTCGCCCGCAGCGTCGAGGAAGAGGCCGCCGCGCGGGACCTTCCGGTGCTGAACGCCACCTGCCCCCTGGTCACGAAAGTTCACAATCAGGGGAAGCGCTACATCACCAAGGGACGCACGCTGATCCTGATCGGCCATGCCGGCCACCCCGAGGTCGAGGGCACGATGGGCCAGGTTCCCGCTCCCGTGCTGCTGGTTCAAAGCGTTGAAGAGGTTAAGGCGCTGACGCTGCCGGCGGATACGCCAGTGGCCTACATCACCCAGACCACCCTGTCGGTCGACGACACCAAGGACATCATCGCGGCCCTTCAGGCCCGCTTTACAGATATTCAAGGTCCGGATATCCGGGATATCTGCTATGCGACACAGAACCGCCAAACTGCGGTAAGGGATTTGAGCAAGCTGGTCGACGTGATCTTGGTGGTTGGCGCTGCCAACAGTTCGAACTCGAACCGGCTCCGCGAAATCGGCACTGAAGCCGGCGTCGCGAGTTATTTGATTTCCGACGGCAGCGAGCTCAATCCGGAGTGGTTGAAGGATGCCAGGACTGTTGGCGTCACGGCCGGCGCATCGGCGCCCGAGGTACTCGTGGATGACGTGATCGAAGCGATGCGGCGGATCGGACCCGTGAAGGTCTCGGTGTTGCCGGGTCGCGAGGAAAACATCGAATTCAGGCTTCCGGCCCAACTGGCTGCGAGCTGACCCACCCGAATTCAAAGCCCAGAAAGAAACTTGTAATGGCCATCCCGTTCTTCAAGGAAATGCGTATCGGCGGCTATTTGCTCAAGCAGAAACTGCTTGGCCGCAAACGCTATCCGCTTGTGCTCATGCTGGAGCCGCTATTTCGCTGCAACCTCGCCTGCGTCGGCTGCGGCAAGATCGATTATCCCGACGCGATCCTCAACCGCCGCATGACGGCCCAGGAGTGCTGGGACGCCGCCGACGAATGCGGCGCGCCAATGGTCGCGATTCCCGGCGGCGAGCCGCTGATCCACAAGGAGATCGGCGAGATCGTGCGCGGCCTCGTCGCGCGCAAGAAGTTCGTCTCGCTCTGCACCAACGCGCTGCTGCTTGAGAAGAAGCTGGATCTGTTCGAGCCCTCCCCGTATTTGTTCTTCTCCGTGCATCTCGACGGCCTGCGCGATCACCACGACAAGGCGGTGTCGCAGAAGGGCGTGTTCGACCGCGCCGTCTCCGCAATCAAGGCGGCCAAGGCGCGCGGCTTCACCGTCAACGTCAACGCCACCATCTTCGACGGCCATCCGGCCGAGGAGATCGCGAAATTCCTCGACTTCACCGTCGAGCTCGGCGTCGGCGTCTCGATGTCCCCGGGCTACGCCTATGAGCGCGCGCCGGACCAGGAGCACTTCCTCAACCGCACCAAGACCAAGAAGCTGTTCCGCGACGTCTTCGCCATGGGCAAGGGCAAGAAGTGGAATTTCATGCATTCCGGCCTGTTCCTGGACTTCCTCGCCGGCAACCAGGAATACGAGTGCACGCCGTGGGGCATGCCCGCGCGCAACATCTTCGGCTGGCAGAAGCCCTGCTACCTGCTCGGCGAAGGCTATGCGAAGACCTTCAAGGAGCTGATGGAGACCACCGATTGGGACAGCTACGGCACCGGCAAATACGAGAAGTGCGCCGACTGTATGGCCCATTGCGGCTACGAGCCGACCGCGGCGACCGCAGCCCTCAACAATCCGCTGAAGGCGATGTGGGTGTCGCTGCGCGGCATCAGGACCACTGGCCCGATGGCGCCGGAGATCGACATGTCCAAGCAGCGCCCGGCTCAGTACATCTTCTCCGAGCAGGTCCAGAAGAAGCTCTCGGAGATTCGCCGCGACGAAGCTCTCGCAGCGCAGGAGAAGGCGACGAAGGCTTCGACGGCGGCTTGAGGCAGGCCAAGCAGTTAAGAGAAGGGCCCGGTCGCCAATGCGACCGGGCCTTTCTTTTCGTCAGCTCGAAGAAGCCGCTCAGGCCGCCTCTGAGACCAGGGTCTCGCTGCCGGCGACCTCGGTGCCGATCAGAAAGTCGCGGCAGCCGCGCAAGGATCGCAGCGCGCGGTTGAAGTCGAGGCCGGTCGAGACCAGCGCATGCAGCGTCGCCGGATTGCGCACGATGCCGCGCAGCACGGCCGGAAGGTCGATCTGGCCGTTCGGCTTAATGGCGGCGCGGGCGAGCGCCGGCAGCGCGCGATGGGCGGGGTCGCTGATGACGCGGACCGCGGCAAAGGGCAGCCCGGCCTCGGCGGCGTAGGCAGCCGCGATGTGGCTCTCCATGTCGACGGCCGCTGCTCCCGTCTCGGAATGCAGCGCCGCCTTGCAGGACCGCCCGGTGACCACTTCCTCGGCACCGGCGAGGCTACCGCGCACGACACGGCGGCGTCCCGAGGTCAGGCGATCGATGAGGTCGTCGCCGAGCGACAGGCCGGCGGCCCAGCGGGTGTCGCCGGACAGCACTTCGGTCGCCAGCACGACGTCACCGGAGCGCAAGGTCGGGTCGAGCCCGCCAGCCACACCAAACGAGATCACACCGCGAATCGTTTCGGGATCCACCACCGTCAGCAGGGCCCGCAACTGGGTCGGGCTGCTGGATGAACAGATGACCGCCATTCCGGGCCCGGCTGCAATGCGGGCCTCCTGAACCAAACCGGTCACGATCAGTATCGGCCGCGGGTCGATCGTATTACCCGCGGTAAGATAGTCCCCCGTCCCCAAAGTCACATTCCGACCCCTACCACCCTGCTGTTGGTGTTCCGCAAGTTCCGGTACCGCGCCAGTGCCCACAGCGGGAAGAACTTTGGGTAACCATGATATCGTAGATAGAACACGCGGGGGAAGCCTGTGGCGGTGTACCGCTGCTCGTCCCACAGTCCTTTTTTGTTTTGTGTTGCAATCAGGTACTCCACCCCGCGGGCGACGGCTGGGTGATCAACCTCGCCTGCCGCCATGAGGGCAAGCAAGGCCCATGCCGTTTGCGAGGCGGTCGAGGGCGCAGCCTCCCAGCCCTTGTAGTCCAGGCGATAGCTGACGGCATCCTCGCCCCAGCCGCCGTCCTCGTTCTGGATCGAGGCCAGCCAGGCCACGGCTTTGCGAATCGTGGGGTCCTTGTGGTCGACGCCGGCCATGTTGAGGGCACAGAGCACGGACCAGGTTCCGTAGATGAAGTTCATGCCCCAGCGGCCGTACCAGGACCCTTCCGGATGCTGGGTTTTCCGCAAGTAAGCGACCCCGTCGGCCACCTGCTTGCTGGTCTTCGCGGTCTCGCCGAGCTGGGCCAGCATCGAGATGCAGCGCGCGGTGACGTCCTCGGTTGGCGGGTCGAGCAGCGCGCCGTGGTCGGAGAACGGGATATTGTTCAGGTAATATTCGAGATTGTTGACGTCGAAGGCAGCCCAGCCGCCGTCGTCGCTTTGCATGCCCTCGATCCACTCCCGGCCGCGGGCGATCGCGGCGTCATAGCCGGTCGCGCCGTGCTCCCGGCGCATCCGGTCCATCGACATCACCACGACGGCGGTGTCGTCGAGATCGGGATAATGGGCATTGTTGTACTGGAAGGCCCAGCCGCCCGGACGCACGTTGGGCCGCTTCACCGCCCAATCGCCCTTCACTTCGAGCTCCTGCTTCGGGATCAACCAATCGAGGCCACGCTTGGCGGCCGGCACGGCTGGCGCGTTGCCAGCTTCCAGCAGCGCATGGGCCGTCAACGTCGTGTCCCACACCGGCGAGACGCAGGGCTGGCAATAGGCTTCGTCGTCTTTGATAACGAGCAGCTTGTCGATGCCCCGCCGCGTCGTCGCGCGTGGCGGATAATTCTCGTCCTTTCCGAGCGCGTCATACATCATGACGATATTAGCCATGGGCGGATAGATCGCGCCCATGCCATCCTCGCCGTTGAGCCGCTCCTCTGTGAAGGCGAGCGCCGCATCAATCGCGCGCTTGCGCAGGCTCTTGGGAAACATCGGCTCGATCACGCGCAGGATCGCATCGAGCGAGCGGAAGAGCAGGAACCAGGCCATGCTCTGGTGCGGCGCCTTCGCGGTCATGCCGATCGAACGCGGATCCTGCAGGAACAGCTCGTCGATGCCGACGCCCTTCGGATTCTTCGCACGCGGCTTCAGCGCGGCGATCACCATCAGCGGCACCATCGTTGTGCGCGCCCAATAGGAGATCTTGTTGAGGTGGAACGGCGACCAGAACGGCAGCAGCACGATCTCGATCGGCAGCACCGGCACCGCGCGCCAGGTCACGACGCCGAATGTCGCGAGCAGGAAGCGCGTGAAGACGTTGCTGTGAATCGCTCCGCCGCGGGCATGAATGGCCTCGCGCGCACGCACCATGTGCGGGGCATCGATGGAATCGCCGATCATCTTCAGCGCGAAATAGGCTTTCACGCTGGCGCTCATGTCGAACTCACCGTCATGCACCAGCGGCCAGCCGCCATGGGCACCCTGGACGCGACGCAGATAGTTGCCGATCTTGGCTTCGAGCAAAGTGTCGACGGGCTCGGCGAGATAATGGCGCAGCAGGATATACTCGGCCGGAATCGTGCAGTCGGCCTCGAGCTCGAACACCCAATGGCCGTCCGCTTGCTGGAAGCCGAGGACGCCTTGCGTCGCCGATGCAATGCTCGATTCCAAGATGCTTGGATCCAAGGCTTCGCGGCTGGTCGCGTTCACGGAATCCATGTCGCTCGATTGCTCCGATTGTCGATTGAAATTGACCGGGACATTTGCCCGTCAGGGCCGCTGTGCGGCGAGAATCAGATCGGCGGCGCGATCGCCCGACCGGACCGATCCCTCGATGGTTGCCGGCAATCCCGTAGCAGTCCAATCCCCAGCAAGGAACAGGTTTTTCAGCGCAGTGACCGGCGCCGGACGCAGGGCATTCTGCGCTGGCGTCGCGGCAAACGTGGCGCGGCGCTCACGCACGATCTGCCACGGAGGCAACTCACCGGACACGCCGCCGGCCTTGCAGACGTCGTTCCAGATCGCCTGCGCGAGTTCCTCGCGCGGCATGTCGACCAGGCGGTCGCCATTGCTGATGGTGACGGAAAGTCGGTTCGGGAACGCGAACAGCCACTCCACAACGCCGCCGATCACGCCGAGGATCGGCGCAGAGCCCGGCGGCGGTTCGAAGCGGAAATGCGCGTTCACGATGGCGCGGAATTCGGTGGGCGTCTTCAGGCCGGGCAGCAGGCTGGCGGCGGCGCGGGGTGGCACCGCCATTACGATGACGTCCCCCTCACTGAGCTCGATCACGTCCTCGCCGCCGAAATTCAGCGCGGCGACCTTGCCGTCATTGGTGTAAAACGAACGCAGCTCATGGCCGAGCTGAACCGTGTGGCCGCGCTCAGCCAAGAATTTCACAGCAGGCTCGATCAGGACGGCGCTGAGGCCGTCGCGCGCGATCAGGGGACGGCAGGCCTGCCCCCCCGCGAGCAGCGTCTCGCGCACGATCGCGCCGGCGAGCCCGGCCGAGCCCTCGGGCGGATCGACATTGAGCGCCGCCAGCAGCAACGGCTGCACCAGACGCTGATAGAGGATGCCCTCGCAAGGAATGGACTTGCCGACCAGTGTCTCCTCCGACGCCCAGATCAGCGGCGCCAGCTTGAGATAATCGCTCAGCCCGGTATCGGGCACCCGGCGGCTCTCGTCGAGGACCCAGGTCGGCAGCCGGCCATCGCCGAGATCGATCTGCCAGCGTTGCCCGGTCTTGATGTCGACGAAGGGAAACTGCGCGCGCTCGGGGCCGACAAGGCCGGCCTCGGTGCCGATCGCGCGCGCATAGGCACGCGCATGGCTGTTGCCCGACAGCAGCAGATGATTGCCATTATCGATGGTGAGATTGGTGGCGCCGTCGAAATAGGACCGGCAGCGGCCGCCGGCCTGGTGCGTTGCCTCGTGCACGGCGACCTTGAAGCCGGCATTGGCGAGCCGCACGGCGGCGGAGAGGCCGGAAATCCCGGCGCCGATGATATGAACTGTCTTTTGCATCAGATGAAAGCGTAACGGAGCAGGATCAGGATGCGTGTGATCTTCGACACACGCACCGGCGCGCGCGGCGCGTCGAAGCCGCGCGCCATCAGGAGGTCCAGAATGGAATGATAGTATTTCGACATGATCCGCGGCGCGCGCACCGCGCGGCGCTTGTTGCGGTTCATGATCTCGTCCGACTTCTCGAAATGCGATTTCGCGCGCTGCGCCAGCGGCAGACAGACTTTCGGCAGCGCGCGCTCGGCGATGACGCGGTTGGGATCGGTGGCGGTGATGCCGGCATGCAGCAGCGCCTCGCGCGGCAGATAGAGCCGGCCGAGGCCAGCGTCCTCATCGATGTCGCGCAGGATGTTGGTGAGCTGAAGCGCGCGGCCGAGATGATGGGCAAGCAGGATACCGTCTTCTTCAGGCAGGCCGAACACCCGCACCGACAGGCGCCCCACGGCGCTGGCGACACGATCGCAGTAGAGATCGAGGGTCGCCATATCGGGCGCGCGGATGTCCTGCGGCACGTCCATCTCCATGCCGTCGACGATGGCAAGGAAGTCCTCGCGCTTCAGCCCGAAGGTCTTCACCGAGGCGACGTAGTCCTTCAGGCGCGGCGGCGGATTGCCCTGATAGAGCGCATCGATGTCGTTGCGCCACTGCTGAAGCGCGGCAAGCCGCTCCGCGCGCGGGCCGTCAGAATCGGCGATGTCGTCGACCTGGCGGCAGAAGCTGTAGATCTGGAACATCGCTTCGCGCTGATCATGCGGCAGGATGCGCATCGCGGCGTAGAAAGAGCTGCCGGATGCGGTCGAACCATAATTGGCGCCGGGCGAGGTCGCCTCAAGCGTCATGTGCAGTCCCCGGTCTGGAAATGGCCCTGCGTCCGATCGCGCGACGGCCGACTTCGCCAATCATCCCGGCGAGACTGAAGGCGAGCAGCTCGAGCTTGTTCAGATGCACGCGCTGGCGCAGGGGATCGCGCACCTTGAGCAGGCGCACGATGCGGTCGGCATAGGCCTGGATCACCGAAATGTCGACGCCCAGGCGGAAGTCCCTCACCTGCGCGCTGAGCGACTTGCTCTCGTTCAGCAGCGCTTCGTTACGCACGGCGAGCGCCTGAAGGCAGGCCAGCATCGCCGGCGGCGACTGCGTCAGCCCGAGCTGCTCGACGGAGGCGCCGCTCGCGGCCAGCGCATCGCGCGGCAGATAGACGCGGTTGAGTTCGCGAAAATCCTTGCCGCAATCCTGGAGGTGGTTGTTGATCTGGAGCGCCGCGCAGAGCGCATCCGAGGCAGCCCAGGTCGAGGTGCTCTCACCATGAACGTCGAGCATGAAGCGGCCGACCGGCATCGCCGAATAGCGGCAATAGTGGATGACCTCGTCCCAATTCTCGTAGCGCAGCTTGGTGACGTCCATGCGGAAGGCGATGAGCACGTCGAGCGCATGGCGCGGCGCCATGCCGCGCTCGGCCAGTGCACGGCGCAGGGTGACCGATTCGGCCTGGGTGTCGCCCCTGCCGAGCAGTTCCGCCTCGAGCAGGTCGAGATAAGCGAGCTTTTCGTCGGGCGGCAGCGTCGAATGGTCGGCGATGTCGTCGGCGGTGCGGACGAAATTGTAATACGCCAGAATCAGCGCGCGATGACGCGGATGAATGATCCAGGACGCGACGGGAAAATTCTCGTCGCGGTCACTCTTGCCGGATCGCAATTCGCTCGCAGAGGTCATCGAGGGCTGGTTTACAATCGGTTGGACAGGAAGGGCTTTTTCGCTCGCGCGGGCTCATGCCGGCGGCCCCCATATAGGGGAATACGGCCGCAAAACCAATCCTGTCTCTCGATGGCTGCCCCTTGCGGATCGCGCCGACAAAGGCGGCCCAGGCCGCCCTTGTCGGCCAGCGGCCGAGCTTACTGGTTGTGGTTCTTCAGGACCTGGTCGCAGGCCTGCGAGATCTTGGCCCGGTTCTCCTTGAGGCAGGCCAGGACGGTGAAATCGCCCTGGTCGATGACCGGACGGCAGAACTTCTGCACGTCGCGTGTGCAGGCCTTCTGCTCAGCGTCCGTGCCACGCCCTTGCTGGGCGAACGCCGCCGTCGAAAGAGAGGCCGACAGCAGGGTGAGAGCGACGAGAAGCTTACGCATTGTATTCCTTCATTCTGACGGCAGAATCGCACCGATCACGGGCTGCACAGGGCGGATGTCCGGCGCGGATTCTTCTGATGGCAAGTTGCCGCGGGAGTAGCGGGCTCAGAGAAGGCACAAGCACTGGCAAATGCGGCCAAATTGGCGCCACTTCCACCAAATCAGGTCTTCCCTGCGCCTTCATTGGCAGATGTAAGAGGCTGATACTACGAGATAATTCTGGAACATCGCGTTTTGGCTGGGATCTGTTGCAGAGCTGCATCTCTCCGCCTCGCTGTTTCGGTCAGAAACACACCGAAACACGGGGAATCGCGTTATTGCGCGTGGCACGAAGCACCATCTTCGGTGGTCACGCGTTGAACCTAGCACAGGCTCGGAACACTAAACTTTCGATGTGGCGAGACGTCCTTGTCTTGAATGGACGTCGTTCCAAAACGGGATATTTGAGATGACATTCTTTGGGCGATCTGGACAGGCAATCAAGGCGGTCGGCATCGGGGCTGCGCTGCTCTTCTCAGTGTCGGCAAGCCATGCTCAATCGTCCGGCCCATTTGCCGGTTTTGACGGCGCGTGGACCGGCACCGGCACGGTGTCGCTGTCCGACGGCTCCACCGAACGCATCCGCTGCAAGGCCGATTACAAGGTCGCCGGCAGCGGCCTCAACCTCAAGCAGGCGCTGCACTGCGCGTCCGACAGCTACAAGTTCGACCTCACGAGCGACGTGACGAGCCAGGGCGACCGCATCTCCGGCAATTGGAGCGAAGCCAGCCGCAACATCTTCGGCAACCTCCAGGGCACCGCCGGCGGCGGCCAGATCGACGTGTTCGTCGAGGCCAACGGTTTTGCCGCCAATCTGTCACTGCGCACCAACGGCACCAAGCAGACGGTGCAGATCTCTTCCAAGGGCGAAATCCGCGGCGTCAACATCACGATGACGAAGGGCTGACGTCCTTTCCGCTCACGAGCAACAAAGCCCCCGGCTCTCGCGAGCCGGGGGCTTTTTGTTGACATGGACATGCGTATGGCTGCTTGACGTCGAATACGAGACGGCCCGGGCCCTCCCGCTCAAATCGCCGGCTTGTCGCCCTGCAGCTTCGCGTGCAGATTGATCAGCCACATCGCCGTCGGCCGCAGGATGAAGAGGTCGGCGACGAGCGCCATCACCATCGAGAAGGCGCTGAGCCAGCCGAACAGCCGCAGCGACGGCAGGTCGGAGAACACGGTCACGACGAGGCCGCAGGCCAGCACCACCGTGGTCAGGATCAGCGCCGGGCCGACCAAGACGGTGGCGCGCTCCACCGCGAGCGCCGAGCCGACGCCCGGCTTGCTCTCGAGCCTCAGGCGGTTGAGGAAGTGGATGGTGGCGCTGAGGCCGAGGCCGAACGAGACGGTGAGCGCGACGACGCTGGCGAATTGCAGGCCCTCGCCCATCGCCCACAGCACCGTACCCGACATCACCACCGGGAAGATGCCAGGCAGGATGCAGGCCAACATCACGACCCAGGAGCGGAAGGCGAGGCCGATGAAGATCGCGACCAGCGCGAATTCGACGGTGAGGCCGCGGTTCAGCTTCTCGATCATGCTGGCCGAGTTGCGCGCCGCAATCGCAGCGAGGCCCGTCACCGCAATCTCGTAGCCGGGATGCTTCTTGCGGACGGCGTCGAGTTCGGAATCGAGCTTGTCGACGATCGGCAGCAGCTGGCTGGAATCCTTGTCCGGCACACGGCCGGCGACCACGACCGCGTCCTGCTCGGCGTCGATGAAGCGCCGCACCAGGTGCTCGGGGATGACGTTGACATATTCCTGCAGCGTCGCGACGTCGGCGCTGCCGGCCTTTTCCGCCAGCCAGCGGCGCAGGGTCTCGAGCGACCAGACGTTGCCGACACCGGCCGCCTTCTCCACGATCGCATGCACGTCGCCGATGGTCTGGAGCGTCTCCGGCGAATAGAGCGATTCGCCCTTGGGGAACGCGATCAGAACGTTGACCGGATTGGCACCGGTCAGCTTGGCGTCGAGCCGGTCGCTGGCGGCGACCGCCTGGCGCTTGTCCGGCACCTGATCGGCGAGCCGGTAGCGCGGCTCCAGATTGGCATAGATGACGCCGAGGCCGCCGACGAACAGCACCGCGATCAGGCTGAACAGGCCGGGACGGCCGACCATGCGCACCGCGATCCAATAGCAGAAATTGCGCAGCGCCTGGACGCCGGCATCGGCACCCTGGAACTTGACCGCAAAAACCTTCTCGTTGCGCACGAACAGCACGCCGAACACCGGCACCAGCGACAGCACCGCGACCAGCGCGATGATGGTGGCAGCAAGGCCCGCTTCGCCAAACTTGCGGATCAGGTCGGAGTCGGAGAATTGGAGCGCGATGAAGGAAATGCCGGCGGTGCCGTGCGTCAGCACGCAGGCCGGTCCCACCACCAGCACGGCGTTCTTGAACGCGGTGAACTTGTCCTGGCCTGCGATCAGCCGGTCGCGCGCGGCGAAGGTGAGCTGCATCGAGTCCGAGAAGCTGATGACCATGATGAGCGGCGTCATCACGTTCAGGAACATGTTAAGGTTGAAATTAGCCCAGCCGAGCGCACCGAGCGCCAGCAGGATCGCGATCATCGGCGGGAATGCCGCCGCGACCATGAACGAGATCTTGCGGAAGAAGATGATGGCGATGATACAGCCGGCGAGGATGCCGAGGATGTTGTAGGTGAGCCCGTCGCGTTCGACCGCGTTGCGGATCTCGAGCTGCATCACCGGCACGCCGGAGAGCTGCACGTTGAGCCCGGTGTCGCTAAGGTCCTCCTTCATCAGCGCGCGGATGTCGCCGACGGTCTTGGTCAGCTTATTGGAGCCGACCACCTCCGGATCGAGCGACAACACGATCAGGGCCAGCGTGCCGTCCTCCGACAACAGCTTGCCGCGGATGATCTCGTTGTTCTTGACGGTCTCGATGAACTTGTCATAGGCCGCGCCCTCGGGCAGCTCGGGCGGGAACAGCGCCGCCGGCAGCTTGCCCGGCGCCGGCGCCTGGCGCGCAGAGAACAGCGAGACCAGCCCGCGCGTGCCTTCGACCAATTGCAGGTCCGTGATGAAGTCCCGCAGCTTCTCCAGGTTGTTCCTCGCCAGCAGATCCTTGCCCTCAACCACGACGAGAACGTCGAACTCCTCGGCCGGGAACTTCTTGGTCACCTCTTCGTATTGGTGGAATTCGCGGGTGTCGGAGCGGAAGAGCTGCGACAGCGAATCGTCGATCTTGATCCGGTGAATGCCGAACACGGCGCCGACGATCAGCGCGAGCAGGACGATACAGGAAACGATCGGGGTCCGGACGGCGATCAGCCCGAGCCGTTCCAGCCCGAAGGCGATCGAGGACGTAGGTCCCTGCTCGACCTTGTCGACATGAACCTCATTCTCGCTGTGCTTTTCGAGCATGCCTTATCCAGTTCCTAAATCGGTTCGGTCTTGAGAGCTTATTACGCCCCGCGAACGGCTTGAAAACGCCATACCAATGGGAGGCTTGCCCTTTGAAAATGCGCGGAAAATCGCCGCGAGGGGTTTAGCAGGTCAATCACCCTTCTCGCAAGCCGGCGAAATGTGGCCGAATCGATCAAGATGCGGCGATTTTGCCGGAATGCTAGTCATTCCAGCAAAGCCGTGCCAATTCGACGCGGCGCGCGGTCCGCGCTCTCGTCCTTCAGCGCCACGCCGGTGGTCTTCCGGGCGAGCCCCTCACGGACCAGCCAGGCGACCTTGAAAGCAGCGTCGTCATAGCTCAACCCAGCGCGGTGGATGTTCGACACGCAATTGCGCTCAGCGTCGGTGCGGCCGGGTTTGGGCGCGAAGGTCAGATAGGCGCCGAGGCTGTCGGGCGCCGACAGGCCCGGCCGCTCTCCGATCAGCATCGCGACCATGTGCGCGCCGAGAATCGCGCCGATCTCGTCGCCGAGCGCGACGCGCGCGCCCGAGGCGACAATGACATGGCCGATCGCGACACCATCGCCGGCCGCGAGCAGCGGCAGCAGGCGCCTCAGCAGCGCCACCGCATGGCCGTGGACCGCTGCCGCCGACAGGCCCTCGCCGATCACGACCGCGAGCTGGCACGGCGCCGAGGCCCTTTGCGCCAGAAGCTCGGCTGAGCCGGCATCAAGCTGCCGTCCAAGGTCCGGCCGCCGCAGATAGTCCCTGCGGTCGACCGCCCGGCTCCTCACCTCGGTCACGACCAGGCCTAGCGCGCGGAGATCGGTGACCAGACGCGGCACCTCGAAGACGGCATGCACAGCATCGCGGGCGCGGGCATGGTCGAGCGTGAAATCGAGCAGCGCGCGCGTCGGCACGCTCGCGCCGCTGCGGCCCAGCGCAACGCGTGCGGGCGTGAACGTCCGCAGATCGAGCGTGGGACGGCGCGGCGGAGGCGGATCAGACATGTCGCATCATTCGGCGGGAATGGCGGCCTCGCGCAGGCGAATGGAATAGTTCGAGGCGTTCTGCTTGCCGCTGGAGGCCGCGCGCGCAAAGGTGATGAGGTGGTGCGCGGTCAGGGTGCAGCCGATCAGGCCTTCGATGTCGCCGCGCTTGATGCGTCCGAGCGCGAATTTCCAGAACACGCGCCTGTAGTCGCCGAGCACGCCGACCTTCCAGAAGATGTTGCGCAGCATGACGAGGGCGCGTCTGATATTGGGCCAGGTCTTCATCTCGTCCGGCACCGGCATCTTGAGGCGGTGCACGTAGACGTGGTCGCATTGATACTGGTAACGGGCGTAGACCTTCTCGGGCGCGTAAGCGACCGCCATGGTGTGTTTCCAGGATGCGACGACCTCGTCATAGGGCAACAGGAAATCGACATTGGAATCGCGACGGTCGTCGTCGACCAGGCGTCCCTCACGCTCCAGCCGGTCCCACAGCGGTGTCTTCGGCAGCGCCTGGAGCAGGTTGATGGTGAGCAGCGGAATCCGGGACTCCTCGACGAAAGCGAGCAGCGCCTCCGACGTGTTCGGCTTGTCGGTGTCGAGTCCCATGATGATGCCGGACACGACCTCCATGCCGTAGGAATTGATGGTGCGCACGCCCTCCAGGATCGGGACCATCATGTTGTGATCCTTGTGCATCGCCTTCAGTGCATCGGGGTCGGGCGTCTCGATGCCGCAGAAGATGGTGATGAAATAGGCCTCGCGCATCTTCTCGAGGATCTCGGGTCGCTTGGCGATGTTGAGCGTCGCCTCGCAGGCGAGCCGCACCACGTAGCCGGTCCGCTTCTGCCATTGGATCAGATGCGGCAGCAGGTCCATCGCCGCCTTGCGATTGCCGATGAAATTGTCGTCGACGAAATAGACGGTGTCGGTCATGCCGCATTCGCGCAGACGGTCGAGCTCGGCGATGATCTGCTCCGGCGTCTTGATCCGGGGATTGCGCCCGTAGAGGCCGGGGATATCGCAGAACTCGCACTGATAGGGACAGCCGCTGGAATACTGAATGCTGCCGAGGAAGTATTTCTTGACGTCGGCCAGTTCGTAGGCCGGGATCGGAAACTCCGTCATCGGCACGCGGTCCTTGGTCGTGAGCACGACCTGCTGCGCGGGCCGCGAGGTGTCGCGCGACAGGATGTCGATCAGCCGGTTGGTCGCGTCGCCGAGTTCGCCCACATGCAGATAGTCGAACGACGGATAGTAATCCGGGCAGGCGCTGACCGAGGGACCGCCGAGCGCGACCGGCAGATCGAATTCATGGGCGCGGCGGCAGATGTCGTTCATCTGCTGGCGCTGGATGTGCATGCCGCTGACGAAGACCGCCTCGGCCCATTCGAACTCCTCCTTCGACGTGCGGCGAAGGTTCTCGTCGACGAATTTGACCTGCCACTCTTTCGGAAGATAGGCGGAAATCAGCAGCAGCCCCTGCGGCGGCATGAAGGCGCGGACGCCGTCGGTCAGAGGATAGGAATGCTCGAACGTGCCGAACGACGAGGTGTAGCGCGGAAACACACAGAGAATCCGCCGGGACGTTCCGTTACTTTCAGCTCGCATCAAAGCTCCCCCGCCACGCTCGACCGAATGGTGCGGAAATTGCCAGCCAGTCACCTAGCGTAATGCTGTCGCCGGAATTTCTCAATATTGTGGCCGGCATTCAATTCGCGAGGGGCACCAATAGTTTCCCGGGCGTTTTCCGTGATCTTACGCGATCAGCCGCGAGGCAAAATCGGGCAGCAGGCCTGCATCTCCGGCAAGGCGGAAGTCGGCGCCGGCAATGCCTGATAACACCAGCCAGTCATCGAATTCCGGCGCGCGGCGCAGGGAAAAGACGTCACGGACATAAAGCGCGTCGTGAAAAGAGGTCGACTGGTAGTTCAGCATGACGTCGTCGGCACCGGGCACGCCCATGATGAAGGTGACGCCGGCGGCGGCGAGCAGCGTCAGCAGATTGTCCATGTCGTCCTGGTCCGCCTCGGCGTGGTTGGTGTAGCAGATGTCGACCCCAAGCGGCAGGCCGAGCAGCTTGCCGCAGAAATGATCCTCTAGCCCGGCCCGGATGATTTCCTTGCCGTCATAGAGATATTCCGGTCCGATGAAGCCGACCACGCTGTTGACCAGAAGCGGCGCAAAGGCGCGGGCGACCGCATAGGCGCGCGCCTCGCAGGTCTGCTGGTCGACGCCGTGATGGGCGCCCGCCGACAACGCCGAGCCCTGGCCAGTCTCGAAATACATCACGTTCTGCCCGACGGTGCCGCGCCGCTGAGACAACCCGGCCTCGTGGGCTTCCCTCAGAAGCGCGAGGTCGACGCCAAAGCTGCGGTTGGCGGCTTCGGTGCCGGCGACCGACTGGAAGACGAGATCGACCGGCACGCCCTGCCCGATCAGCGACAGCGTCGTCGTGACATGGGTGAGCACGCAGCCCTGGGTCGGGATCTTCAGCCGCGCGATGATCTCGTCGAGCAGCCGCAGCAATTGGGCGACGACGGCCGGATCGTCACTCGCCGGGTTGATGCCGATGCAGGCATCGCCGGCCCCGAGCAGGATGCCGTCGAGGATCGAGGCGGTGATGCCCCTGGCATCGTCGAACGGATGGTTCGGCTGCAGCCGCGTGCTCATCCGCCCCTTCAGGCCGATGGTGTTGCGGAAGGCGGTGGTGACCTCACACTTCCGCGCCGCCAGGATCAGATCCTGGTTGCGCATCAGTTTCGAGACCGCGGCCGCCATTTCCGGCGTGAGGCCGGGCGCGAGCATTTTCAATGCCTCGGGCGTGGCGGCGTCCGATAGCAGCCAGTCGCGGAAAGCGCCGACCGTCAGCGAGGCCACCGGCGCAAAGGCCTTTGCGTCGTGGCTGTCGACGACGAGTCGGGTGACCTCGTCGGCCTCATAGGGGATGACGGCTTCCTGGAGGAACTGTCCGAGGGGGAGATCGGCGAGCGCCATCCGCGCCGCGATCGTCTGCTCGGCGCTGGCGGCGGCGATCCCGGCCAGCCGGTCGCCGGAGCGCGGCGGCGTCGCCTTGGCGAGAAGGTCGCGCAGGTCCGGGAACGTGTAGGTCGTCGCGTCGATGGTGTGGCGGTAGACCAAGGGCCTCTCCAGGGTCGTCGGCCAGTGGCCGAGTCCAAATTCAATCTCGAAGGCGATCCCGACGGTAGGAATACGCTTTCGGCGGCCGGCGTGCACGCCGATGTTTGGAGCGTCCCGCCGGATTCCCGGGGGCGACCTGCCCGAGATCGACTGAGCTTTCCCAACCAGCTGAAACATTTCGTGTTTCCGCCCGGCCGGCGCGCTCTTCCGGGCCTGCGGCGTTAACGCCGCATCCATCTTCGTTCTGCATAGTTTTGCATCAAATTCAAACGACCGCGCCACCGGCCGCTCCAGGCCATCACGGGCCTCTTGAACACCATGCCATCAGACCGATCTGGGAATGCCGCTGGCCTCGCCGGCCGTTTCACGCTTGCCACCAAGCTCTACGCGATTTTCGCGCTGTTTGCGCTGCTCACGGCAGCGATCGCGATGCTGTCCGACTACAACAGCCGCCGCAGCGCCGACCTGACCAGCGCGATCGAGACGGCGAACGCGGCCGCGCTGAACGTCGAGCGGGTCAACTCGCTGGTCTATGCGGTCGTGATGGAATCGCGCGGCGTCTACATGTCGACCGAGCCCGCCGTGGTGAAGAAATACGGCGAGGGCCTGCTCAAGTTCAACGCGCAGATCCTCGACGTCGTGAAGCGCTGGGAGACTATCGTCAAGGCCGACGACGCCGAGCAGTTTTCCACCTTCAAGAAGCGCATCGAACAGTTCGTCGAGTTCCGCAAGGAGCTGGTGCGCCGCGGCATTGAGATCAATGCGGCCGCGGGCCGCGAATGGGGCGACAACGACGCCAATCGCAGCGTGCGCTCGGCGCTGAACAAGGACCTCGAAGCGCTCTCCAAGGTGTATGCCGAACGCGGCAGGCAAATCGTCCAGCAGACCGAGACCAATCGCACGCTGTCTTTCGTCCTGACCTGCCTCGGCGGCATCGCGCTGGCCCTGGTCGTGATCGGTATCGTCATCATCGCCCGCTCGATCGCACGGCCTCTCTCGGCCATCACGGCGACCATCAAGCAGGTCGCCGACGGGACCGAGAACGTCGTGGTGCCCTATAGCAACCGAGCCGACGAGATCGGCGCGCTGGCACGCGCGATCGAGGTCTTCCAGGAGGCAATGGACCGCAACCGCAATCTCGCCTCGCAGGTCTCGCACGACTCCGCCGCGCGCGAGGAGCGCGCCCGCCATATCGAAAAATCCGTCGAGGCGTTTCGCGAGGCGATTGGCGCCATCATGCGCGGCCTCAGCGACAACGCCTCCACCATGCGCGAGACGGCGCAGACCATCACGCGCGTCACTGCGGATGCGAATAGTCGCGCCGGCACGGCGGCGAACGCCACCGAGCAGGCCTCGCAGAACGTCACGGCGGTGGCGAGCGCCGCCGAGGAACTGTCGGCCTCGGTGGAAGAGATCGGTCGCCAGGTGCGGCAATCCGCCGGCGCGGTCGAGCAGACCGGCCAGCGCACCGAGAAGTCGATCTCCGAGATCGAGAGCCTTGCCGCGGCCACCCAACGTATCGACGGCGTTCTCAACCTGATCCAGGCGATCGCCGAGCAGACCAACCTGCTCGCGCTCAACGCCACCATCGAGGCGGCCCGCGCCGGCGATGCCGGCCGCGGCTTTGCCGTCGTCGCCCATGAGGTGAAGGCGCTCGCGGGCCAGACCGCCAAGGCCACCGCCGAGATCGGCGAGAACGTCTCGATGATCCAGGCCTCCACGCGCAATGCGGTCGAGGCCGTCCGCGAGATCGGCGGCGCGGTGCGCGAGATCAACGAGGTCACCTCGGCGATCGCCGGCGCCATCGACCAGCAGGACGCCGCCACGCGCGAGATTTCCTCCAACGCGCAATCGGCCGCGCAGGGCAACGAGACCCTGGTCGCCAACATCACCTCGCTGCGCGACGCGATCGGCGAGACCGACACGGCGGCGGCATCCGTGCTGACGGCGGCGAGCAGCCTGACGGAGACGGCGGACACGCTGTCGCGCGAGGTGGAGAAATTCTTCCAGAACCTGCGTTCGGGCGCGGCGGACGGCCGCACCGCCAAGGCGGGGTGAGCGAACGGCAAGGCCCATCCTCGAAAAAAGTCGAAAAACAACCCCATGCACAGTAGGCGGGGGCAGCTATATCAATGACTTGACGGTCGGCGCCAACGACTGCGGATTTCACGAAGCCGTTTGACACGTCGGGCAAAACAGGGGCATGATGTCACCATCGCAATGGCGCGCCCTCCAGCGTTCTCCCTGCAGCCCCGGCTGCGCCGCAAGCCTTTATCTGCCGTTCGGTCGGTGCACATCGAACGAGAGAGCGGCTTATCATTCCAGGCTTGATCGATCGACGAAGATGCGAACGCGGCCGACGTCCTCGATTTCGCGATAGCGACTTAGCTCCAGCTTGAGTTCAGCGTCTGAATTGGCCCAGGCCAACCAATCGAACTCGAACGTGCTCAGCAGATAAGTATCCACGAGAATGACATTTGGCCGACCGTTTCGCAGGTCCGCCAGCAAATGCCGTCGTTCGAAATTGATGATGCTGTCCAATCGTGCCCGCTCCTCCGGAGTCGGTTGCGAGCTGTTCTCGCGCAGTATTGCGCCGGCCGCCAAAAGCTGCGCACACGAGCTGCCCACCCAAGTGCCGCCGATCTGACGGACGAGGGGGTGCCCCAGTCCGATGTGGTCGGTGATCGTAATCAGCCGCGGCTGCTTCACGAGGGCCTGGACACGCTCCTTCAGCGGCGGAAACCCTGGGGCCGGTGAGGACAAATACAGCCCGATGGCCACAACGGTTGCGAGGCCACCGATCACAATCGGCGCTCGCACTGCCCTCGCGCAGGCCTGTAGCAGCGGCGCCGCAATCGCAAACAGACAAAGCGCGAAAGCCGTATATGGCCAGCCCTTGCCCTGAAGAAGGAAACCCGCGGCTCCGCCGACCGCGGCGGCCAGCCAAGGGATCGCCTCGCTCTGCATTTTGAGAGTTTGGCGGCCAAGCAGGCGCAGGAAGCCGATGGAAGCGCCTATCACCGCGATTGGAATGGGGAGCAGGCGACCAAATTCCCTTCTGATCGGCAGATACGCCTCGGCGACCATCGGGGCATAGGTGGAGAGATAGGCGGGGAAGACGGCTATCACCACCGCCGCGTAGCCGATGACGACAGCAGCAGCCGTGCACGCTTCCGAGGTGAACAAGGACCTGAAAGAACGCTGGCGGAGCGCGCCCAGGATGATCGGGAGGCCTGCCACCAGAGCAAAGAATGGCTTGATACTCATGGCGAGCCCCGCCCCCGCTCCGGCGACGATCGCCACCCATCCAGAATCGAGCCCGCGCCAGCGCAGTGCGGCGACGGCGACAAACGGGATCAACGCGATCACCGCGATGTGTTCACGTTGTCCAAAGATGGCACCCGGAAGAATTGCGAGCAGAAGCGCAAACGACCAGGTTGAAATACTTCTCTCCCGGGCTCCCAGCCTTGCGGCTGCGGCCGCTCGGTCCATCAACAGAAGCGCGCCGGCGATCTCGGCAATCACCAAGACGATCACGACGAATTCGGGTGCAACACCGGTCACGCGCGCGAGCATCACCGTCGGCATGTACATGTAGACCGACAGAGGCGGGTTGGACTCAAAGAGGTCGATGCCGAGCTTCCGGCCATCCAGGATCTTTTCGTTTGCAGTCAGAAGCCAGCCCAGATCCGCGTGGAGGACGAGGGGGATTTGAATGACCAGGGCCGCCAGGAGGATCGCAGCCACGACAATCCAACGTCGTCTTGCGCTGAATTGGTCATCTAACAGACCCACGGCGTACCTTCTCCTGCAGAGCAGCCCGTGGCAGCCTAGGCGGACATCCGCATCGATCGGGCACCCGCGTGTTTAGCCCACACGCCCTAAAAGAGGGTAACAGTGAAGGCACTTCGCCCTGCCGCAGAGATCTCGCTTCCGGTGGCCATCACGGTCTTTTTCGGGCGAGAGCTATCAAGCCCTGGAGACGTGGGCCCGGTGCGCCTGCATTCGACATGGGCAGCCTGGCTATCCGACTGACCGAGAGCAGGAGCGCAATAGCCCTAGCCCGCCGTCACCCCGCCACGCCTGATCAGCTCCTTCCCCACCGCCGCAAGATGCACCTGGTCCGGCCCGTCGCCGATGCGGATGAAGCGGGCGTAGACGTAAGCACGCGCAAGGAACGTGTCCTGCGAGACGCCGGCAGCCCCGTGGATCTGGATGGCGCGATCGATGACGCGGGCGGCCATGCTGGGCACCACGATCTTGGCGGCGGCGATCAGGTCGCGCGCGGCCTTGTTGCCGTCGCGGTCCATCTTATCGGCGGCTTGCAGCGTGAGCAGCCGCGCCTGCGCAATCTCGCAGAAGGAGTGCGCGATGTCCTCGCGCACCGAGCCCTGCTCCGCCAGCGGCTTGCCGAAGGCAAGACGGGAAGTCGCTCGCCGGCACATCAGTTCCAGCGCGCGCTGAGCACAGCCGATCAGCCGCATGCAATGGTGGATGCGGCCGGGCCCGAGCCGCCCCTGCGCGATCTCGAAACCGCGGCCCTCGCCGAGCAGGATGTTCTCAGCGGGCACACGGACGTTGTCGTAGACGATCTCGGGATGGCCGACCGGCGCGTCGTCATAGCCGTAGGTCAGCATATCGCGGACGATGCGCACGCCAGGCGTCGCCTTGGGCACCAGGATCATGGATTGCTGGCGGTGGCGGTCGGGATGATCGGGCGCGGTCTTGCCCATCACGATCAGGATCTCGCAATCCTCGTTCATGGCGCCTGACGTGAACCATTTGCGGCCATTGATGACGTAATCGTCGCCGTCGCGGCGGATCTCGCACTGGATATTGGTGGCATCGCTGGAGGCGACCTGCGGCTCCGTCATCGAGAAGCCGGAGCGGATGCGCCCTTCCAGCAGCGGCTTCAGCCAGCGCTCCTGCTGCGCGGGCGTGCCGTAGTTCGCCAGCACCTCCATGTTGCCGACATCAGGGGCCGAGCAGTTGAAGACCTCGGGCGCCCAGAGGATGCGGCCCATGATCTCCTTCACGGGCGCGTAGTCGAGGTTGCTGAGGCCCGGTCCGTGCTCGCCGGAGAGAAACAGGTTCCAGAGCCCGTGCTCCCGCGCCAGCTTCTTCAGGTCCTGAAGCACCTGCGGCGTCTTGTAGCGCGCGGCCTCCGGCTTGACCTGCTCGTAATAGAGCTCCTCGACGGGCTCGACATGCGTCCGCATGAATTGGCGGACGCGGTCCTGGAGCTCGAGCGAACGGGCGGAGTGTTGAAAATCCATCGTATCCTCCCGTTCGCTCGGCCGGCGCGTCAGGTACCGCGCAGCAGCTCGCTCGCCACGACCCAGTCGTTGCCGTCGAACTGGAGCATGTAGCCGTCTTTGATCGGGCGGAAATCCTGCGGGGTGGTGTTGAGGGTGATGCCGGGCATCAGCAGCGACAGCGGCACGTTCTTCAGGTTCGACGCCTGCGCCATGATGTTCTCGCGCGTCAGATTGTCCTTGCACTGCTTGAGCAGGACCACCAGCGCCTCGGCCACGGTGTAGCCGTAGAGGCCGGCGACGTTGTTGATGTCTGCATTGGGCAGGCGCTTCTTCATGAAATCGATATAGGCCGTCATCGCCGGATCGTTCTTGGGCTCGGCGACGAACGGCTTGAGCGCGCCGAGCGACAGCACGCCCTTGCCGGCATCGAGGCCGGCCGGCACCATCACGGTCGCCTTGTTGGCGCAGCCGGAGGCGAGGAAGCGCGTCGGCTGCCAGCCGACCTCATGCGCCTTGCGGATCGCCTGCGCGCAGGCGCGCGGCGTCACCGAATAGATCATGAAGACGTCGGCCTTGGTATTGGCGAGCGTCAGCACCTGGGAATCGACTGTGGGGTCGGCAACCTCGAAGCTCGAGGCCATCGCGATCGCCTTGTCGGCGTCGGCACCGAGCGCTTCCTTGACGCCGCGCAGATATTCCTTCCCAGCGTCGTCGTTCTGATAGAGCACCGCAAAGCGCGCATTCGGATTCTTGGCACGGGCATAGGCGACGTCGATCGCCGCTTCGCTGGTGTAGTTCGGCGCCCATGGCAGCGCCATTGACCAGGGCATGTTGGCGGGATCGTTCCATTTCGAGGCCGAACTGATCAGGAACAGCTGCGGCACCTTGTTGCTGTTCAGGTACTTTGCGATCGCCGAGCTCGGCGCGGTGCCCATGGTGGCGAAGATGAAGGCGACGCCATCGCCTTCGACCAGCCGCCGCGCCGCTTCCATGGTCTTGGGCGGGGAGAAGGCGTCGTCCAGGGAAATCAGATTGAGCTTGCGGCCATTGACCCCGCCCTTCTCGTTGACCTCATCGAAATAGGCCGCGATCACCCTGCCGGTGATGCTGAGCGGCGAGGCCGGGCCGCTATAGGGCATGGTATTGCCGATCTTGATCTCGGTGTCGGTGACGCCCGGACCGTAGGATTTTTGCGCGGCGACGGGCGTGAACAGACAGGCGGAAGCCAGCGCTGCGGCCAGGACCAAGGCGGATTTCATGGTTTCTCCCCGGTGATCATCTCCGCGCGAAGCGAACGCGCTGCGTGCTGTTTTTTGTCAGCACATCAGATCAGCGGAGTTGCGCCAGACGGTCTTGCGTCGAGTTGCTGATGGAGCGCCTCCAGCGCCTGTAACGTGAGGAGTTGAGGGTCAAACCCGATGCTTGGCTTCAGGTGCGCGACCGCTCCATCCCGAGCTCGGCCTTGAGATTGTCGAGATCACGGTAAATCGAAGCAACCGCGAGCACGCGGGCGCCCTTGCGGTACTTCAGCAGGCAGTCCTTGCCCGGGATGCTGCCGTCGATCACTATATCGTCAAAGCTCTCGGCGTGGCCGACATAGTTGATCGGCACATCGTAATGCTGGGACCAGAAGAACGGCACCGCGTCGAAGCGCTCGCGCTTGCCGAGCATGTTGCGCGCTGCGGTCTGGCCCTGGCGCTCGGCAACGACCCAATGCTCGACGCGGATGTTCTGGCCTGAGTGCGGATCGGGCCAGCGCGCGATGTCGCCGACGGCGAAGATGCCGGATGCGCTGGTCTCCAGATATTCGTTCACGCTCACGCCGCGATCGGCGGCAAGACCCGCCTGCTCGGCGAGCGCGAGACGCGGCTTGACGCCGATGCCGACCACGACGAGATCGGCCTCGATGACGCCGCCGCTCTTCAGCGTGGCGCGTGCGCCCTCGAGCTTCTCCACGGTGTCCTCGAGGTGGAAGATCACACCGTTTTCTTCGTGCAGTGCGCGAACGAAGTCGCCCATCTCCGAGCCGAGCACGCGCTGCATCGGCCGTTGCTCGGGCGCGACCACATGCACCTCGATCTTCCGCGCCCGCAAGGAAGCTGCGACTTCGAGGCCGATAAAACTGGCGCCGATCACCAGGGCGCGCTTGGCGGTCCCTGCGGCCGTGATGATGGCGCGGCTATCGGCAACCGAGCGCAAGGTGTGGACGCGCGGCTGGTCCGCGCCCGGGATCTGCAACTTGACCGGCTCGGCCCCGGTCGCCAGCAGCAGCTTGTCGAACGGCAGTCTGTCGCCATTGCCCAGCGTGACGTTGCGCGCCTGCGGATCAATGGCGGAGACGTTCGTGTTGAGCCTGAGATCGATGCCCGCGTCGTGATAATAATCCTCGGCCCGCAGCGGCAGCCAATCCTCTGGCGCGTTGCCGGCGAGGTAATCCTTTGAGAGGTTGGGCCGGTCGACCGGCATCGCGCCGTCATTGCTGAGCATGGTGATGGCACCGGCAAAGCCCTCGCGCCGGAGCGTGTCGGCCGCGGCGAAGCCAGCCGCGCCGCCGCCGATGATCACGAATTTCTCCGGCGTCGACGCGCTGCGATGCGCTGCCGACGGCTTCGGTGCGTCGCGCTTGCGCTGGACGACGATGTTGTCCCGATCGCGCGTGACCTCCCACACCGCCAGCGCGTTCAGCGCCGGCGGGCGGGTGGCTTCGCCTGTGCGCAGGGAGAAGCAGGCGTGATGCCAGGGACAGCGGATGGTGTCGCCGACCACCAGACCATCGGCGAGCGGGCCGTGGTAGTGGCTGCAGGCCGGCTCGATCGCAAAAATCTCGCTGCCGGCCTGCACCAGCAGGACGTCTTCCTCGCCGACGTGGCCGAGCAATTTGCCGTCCTCGAACGCGGTCAGTGATACGCCCCTGGCCAGATCGGGTCCGCTCGGCTTATTGTCCTCGGTCATGGCGTCATCTCCTTGAGCAAGCGCGGATCAATCGTCCGAATTGGCCAGCCCCAACAGCTCCTGACGTGTCAGCGCATTGTCGCGGAACACGCCCAGCATGCGGCTGGTGACGAGATCGGTCCCGGGCTTGTGCGCACCGCGCGTGGTCATGCAGTGATGCGTCGCCTTGATGATGACGCCGACGCCTTCGGGCTTCAGCACGTCGTTGATGGTATTGGCGATCTGCGCGGTCATCTTCTCCTGGATCTGGAGGCGTTTCGCATAGATGTCCACCACGCGCGCCAGCTTTGAGATGCCGACCACGCGCCCTTGCGGAATATAGGCAACCCAGGCGCGGCCGACGATCGGCGCCATGTGGTGCTCGCAATGGCTTTCGAAGCGGACGCCGCGCAGGACGATCATCTCGTCATAGCCCTCGATTTCCTCGAAGGTCTTTTGCAGGATTTCGGTTGGATCCAGCGCATAGCCGGAAAAATATTCTTCGAAGGCACGCGCAACCCGATCCGGTGTATCGCGCAGGCCGTCGCGCGCGGGATCATCGCCCGCCCAGCGGATCATGGTCCGGACCGCTTGCTCGACCTCCGCCCGATCAGGCCGTTCGGTTGGCCTCTGCGCAACCGCGACACGTTCCAGCTTGCGCACTTGTGACTTCATCTAGATCCTCCCCTTGCGACGAGCCGCAACACAGAGGCGGCCCCACAGCTTGGACGGCTGCAATCGGAAAAGGTTCCCAGAATCAGGAAAAATCGGAAGCATGACAGACAAGCCAGCCGCGAGACTAGAAACGGGCTCTATGCGGCCGCTTTCCGGACGTCGAGCACGGCCCTCGCCCATTCGACCGGCCGCTCCTGCGGCAAATTATGACCCGCATTCGTGAAGACGCGCCGCTCGAACAACCCCTCGAACTTGCGCGCGTGATGGGCGGTGCCAGGATTGACGCCGTCGCTGTCGCCGTCGATTGCGATGGTCGGGACGCGGATCGGCGGCTGCGCGGCGAGCTTGGCCTCGATCGCGGCATAGGCGGGGTCGCCGTCAACAAGCGCATAGCGGTGGCGGTAGGAATGGATCACGACATCGACAAAATCAGGATTGTCGAAGGATAGCGCGCTTTTCTCGAACGTCGCCTCGTCGAACGTCCATTTCGGCGACCACATCGACCAGAGCTGACGCGCAAAGCCGCGCCGGTTGCGCTCCAGCGCGCGGCGGCCGCGCTCGTTGTGGAAGAGATATTGATACCAGAGCGCGGCCTCTTCGGCCGGCGAGGCCGGCTCCATCGCGCGGGCGATGTTCTGGATGTTGTAGGAATTGCCGGAGACGAGGGCGATCACGCGCTCCGGATAGAGCGCCGAAACCACGCAGGCGGCGCGTCCGCCCCAGTCATAGCCGCCGACGACCGCGCGCTTGATGCCGAGGGCGTCCATGAAGGCCAGGAGATCCACGCCAAGCGCCGCCTGTTCGCCGGAGCGCAGCGTCCCGGCAGCACGAAACCGCGTCGGCCCGTAGCCGCGCAGCCAGGGCACCAGCACCCGCGCGCCGGCCCGTGCAATGATCGGTGCGGCCTCGGCGTAGGCGTTCACATCGTAGGGAAAGCCGTGGCCCATGATGCAGGGCCAGCCGTCGATCGGGCCATAGTCGAGATAGGCGATCTCGAGGATGTCGGTGGCGATCGTTTTGTGTTGCATGATTTTTTCGCCAAGCTGTTCGCTATCATAGTCCGGACCAGCGAAGCGACATCCGGGATGAGGCATGCTGAACCCGGATATCGCTGCGCTCATCCGAGCTTCGAGCTCGATCTCATTTCTGCGGACCGGACAGCGAGATGTCGCGTTCGGCGCGGAACACGTTGCTGTAAAGATTGGCGATCCACTGCCGGCCGATCTCGGTCTTGTTGAGATAGCCGATCTCGGTCTGGATGTGCGGCGCGACGCTGTTCCAGTAGAACTGTGGGTAGCGGTTGACGATGTCGGCGGGCGAGTCGTAGCCGAGCTGGCGGTTGATGCCGACCTCCTCGAACTCGTAATAGAGCGCGTTGGCCTTGCGCAGATAGTTGGGATCGCCGAGCTGGCCGATGAAATCGGCGGCGCGCAGGATCGAGGCGTCCTTGTCATAGTCCTGGCCCTCGCGGGCAGGAAACCGCGTGCCCTCGATGGCGCGCGCGACACGCTCAGAGTCGAGGCCGCGGATCGGCGGCAGCCGCCGCCGCACAAAGAGTTTGGAGCGATCAACGTGATACATCATCAGACTGGCATCCGACGCGCCCCGCGGCAGCGACACCTTGGTTCCCGCCTCGTCGATGATGAAACCGTCTTCGTCATCCTCAGGAAACAGGCCGCGAACATAGCCGATATCGTGCGCAAGGCAGGCGATCAGGATATGGAGGTAGTCCTCCGCGGCAAGATGCGCATGGAGATTACGTCCCATGAGGATCGCCTGGGCGGCCAGAGTCACCAGCATCGTATGCTCGATGTTGTGATACAGCGCGTCGCTGTTGCCGATGCATTCCATCGCGGTGCGCGTCGAGCCTTCCAGCATCCTGGCAGAGGTCTCGTCGTACCGGCGACGCATGAACGAGCCCAGCATCTTCTCGAGGGTCTCGGCCGCCAGTCTCGGTAACGTCATCATGGATGCAGCCCCGTCTGTCGCTGGTGTTCCATACCAACTCCCGACGCCTCATTCTTGTCCTCGACGCACGAGCGAGCATAGCCCATCTTGGGCCGACTGACCAAATCCCGGCACGAAAACACGAAAATATGTTGCCGTTGCGCTGCGTCATATCTCAGTTGCAGTTGCGGCGCGATACATCTTAGGGTCGCTTCCGTCCAAACCGCAAGATTGCGGTCATTCCACCAGCAGCACATCCACGGCGACGCCGAGTTTCTGCTTCGGCGAGCCGACGATGATGCCGTCGACCGGCGACACGTCGGAAAAATCGCGCCCGACCGCGAGCACGATATGGTCATTTGCGACCAGGAGATCGTTGGTGGGATCGAAATCGACCCAGCCGAGCTCCGGCCCGCACCACAGCGACACCCAAGCGTGGGTGGCGTCGGCACCTTGCAGACGCGGCTGGCCCGCCAGCGGAACGGTACGCAGATAACCGCTGACATAGGCTGCAGGCAGGCCGAGCCCGCGCAACCCTGCGATCATCACATGAGCAAAATCCTGGCAGACGCCGTGACGCTTGTCGAAGACCTCGCCGAGCGGCGTCGAGATCACCGTCGCCTTTGGGTCGTAGCGAAAATCGCTGCGGATGCGGTGCATGAGATTGGCTGCACCTTTGAGGATGCCGGCGCCGGGCGCAAAGCTCATCGCCGCGTAGGCGCTGAGCGGATGCAACACCGGCACCAGCGGGCTCGCAAAGACATAGCCGACTGGCGAGGACGGCCCGAGGCTCGTCGCCTCGAAGGCAATGTCGCGAATGCTTTCCCAGGCCGGGCTTTCCGCATCACGCGCTGGCGGCTGTCGCGAGACGGACACACGTGATCGAGAATCGATCCGCAAGTTGCGGTGCGCAGCTTCGATCACCACGCTCTCGGTGAGCGTGCCAAAGAAATCGCGGCGGAGATTGCGCTCGGCCGGACGCGGACGGATCTCGACGTGGTGTGAGATCAGTTCCTGGCCATTGCCGCTGTTCGGCTCCAGCCGCAGCGTGCAGCGGGCGAAGCTGACCGGACTCTCATATTCGTAAGTCGTGACGTGACGGATGTCGTAGATCACGCCAGCCCCGTCAACTTTTCCGGCCGGCTGGCATTGGGGCCGTGCGGGAAATAGTGCTGCCCGATCGCCTCCGCGAGGCTGAGCAGATCCTGCTCCAGCGCGAACAGCGTCTTGACCTCGAGCTTCTCGGCCTCCGCGGTCGCGAGCATCGCCTGCATCGCCACTGCAAGCCGCTGCGGCTTCTCGATCAGGCCGTGCTCCTTCAGGCTCGGCAGCGCGGCGATGTGCTCGTTGAGCGTCGTCACCTGGAACGCCACCGAACGCGGATTGTAGGGATCGAGCACGGCGAGGTCGCGTACCGGCGCCAGGACCGGCGCCAGCAGATAGCGCGAGCGGTAGGTGATCTGGCAATCCACCAGCGTCAGCAGGATGTCGAGATCCTCGTCGCCGGCCTCGTCATAGGCGAATTGACGCGTGAAGCGCGTGGTGTTGACGGCGCGCTCGACGCGGCGGCCGATGTCGAGAAAGCGCCAGCCGGCGGCGCGGTTCATGTTCTCCTGCGCGAGGCCTGCAAAGCTCGCGAGCTCCTGCAAAGTGAGCTCGGCCGCGCTCAAGACGCTGTCGTCGTCCTCGACCTCGTGGGCGAGGCGCTCGGCCATCTCGGTGATGACCTGCCAGGCATCAGGCGAGAGGCGCTCGCGCAACGAGGTCGCCGTGCGCTGCGCCGCGCGGACCAGCGACAGCGACGAGCCGAAACGCTCCGGGCTCTGCAGCGCTTCGGCGACGATAGGTCCAGGCGCCGCGCGCGAGGTTTGCGAGACCGCGCCCCATGCGACCAGCAGGCGCTGGATCCGTTCAATCGACTGCATCGTAGCCGAGCTGCCCTTGTTGGGCCCGCTCGGCGATCCCAACGCGCGCACCAGGCGCAGCGTCGCCTCGGCGCGTTCCAGATAGCGGCCGAGCCAGAACAGATTGTCGGCGGCGCGGCTCGGCAGCACGCCGGCGATGCGGCGGATGCGCACCTTGTCGGTCGCCGGCAGCAGCGTCGCGGTCGAGACCTGCTTGTCCGAGACGACCCAGACGTCGGCGGCGCGGGCACCGTCGCCCATCGATACCGCGCGCGCGTCGGCCTGCTCGGCGATCCGGCAGAAGCCGCCGGGCATGATGGCCCAGCCATCGGGCGTGGCGGCTGCGAACACGCGCAGCACGAACGGCCGCGGCGTGAGCTGGCCCTGCTCCCACACCGGCATGGTCGAGAGCCGCACCACCTCCTGACCGACATAGTCCATGCCGCGCGCGGTGATCGCATCGACCAGGCGCTGGCGCTCGCTCGCATCCAACTCGCTCGCGAGCACCGGTCCCGTGCTGTCGAAGCCGGGAACGCCGCGTCGGTAGGCACCCTCGATCGCGACCTCGTCGAGCCGCGCCAGCACCTCGTCGCGCGCCGCGCGCTGGCCGCACCACCAGGTCGCGATGTGCGGCATCTTCAGCTCCTCGCCGAGCAGGCGGCGGCTCAGCGCCGGCAGGAAGCCGAGCAGCGCCCGTGCTTCCGGCACGCCCGAGCCCGGCATGTTGGCGATGACGACGCCGTCCTTGCGCAGCACGTCGATCAGCCCCGGCACGCCGAGATGCGAGGACGCGTCGAGCTCGAGCGGGTCGAGCGAGTTGGAATCGACGCGGCGCAAGAGCACGTCGAGCCGCTTCAGGCCGGCGACGGTGCGGATGTGAACGCGGTTGTCGCTGACCGCGAGATCGTCGCCCTCAACCAGGAGGAAGCCGAGATAGCGCGCCAGCGTCGCATGCTCGAAATAGGTCTCGCTGAAGCTGCCCGGCGTGAGCACGCCGATCCGCGGCTCGTCGCGGTCGGCACGCGCGCGCAGGCTATCGCGGAACGCCTCGAAGAACGGCGCGACGCGCGGCACATTCATCGACTTGTAGAGATCGGAGAAGGCGCGCGAGAGCACCAGGCGGTTCTCCAGCGCATAGCCGGCCCCCGACGGCGCCTGCGTGCGGTCGCCAAGCACCCACCAGCGGCCGTCAGGACCGCGGCCGACATCGGCGGCATAGATCGAGAGGTAGCGCCCGCCGGGCGGCGGCACGCCGCAGACGGGGCGGAGATATTCGGGACTGCCGGCGATCGCAGCCGCGGGCAGTGCGCCCTCGGCGATGAGGCGCCCCTCGCCATAGATGTCGCGCAGCACGAGCTCGAGCAATTCGGCGCGCTGGGTGATGCCAGCGGAGAGCTGCTTCCAGTCGGCCTCGTCGATCAGGAGCGGCAGATGGCTGATCGACCACGGCCGGTCGGCACTGTCGCCTGGGGCGCGGTAGGTGACGCCGGCCTCGCGGAGATGGCGGTCGGCCATGCCAAAGCGACGCTCGACCTCGTCGGGCGCGAGCGCGCCGAAGGCATCGAAGAAGCGGCTCCAGACCGCCCGCGGGGCGCCGTCGGGTCCCAGGAACTCGTCGGGGATGCCAGGCAGGCGGCTATAATCGCGGACCCATTGCGCAAGGCGGCGCTGGCCTTCACGCAGTCCTTGCGCCCTGCCCGCCTGGTCGTCCTGCTCGGCTGCGCCCTCGGCCATGCGCCTCTCCCTGCCCCACCATCATACTCATTGCAGGAGCGGGGTCCGCAAGTCGAGGGTCAGCGGAAACTCATTTGTGCGTTCCTCGGGCGGCGGCTGTATTGGCCCAGGGGTATGGCCGTGGTCCTGGAAGCGCGCCAGCCGCCGCGCCTCGGCTTCATAGGTGTTGACGGGCTTGGTATCGTAGTTGCGTCCGCCGGGATGGGCGACGTGGTAGACGCAGCCGCCCAGCGAGCGGCCGTTCCAGGTGTCGATCAGGTCGAAGGTCAGCGGCGCATGGACCGGAATGGTCGGGTGCAGGCCGGAGGCCGGCTGCCAGGCCTTGAAGCGGACGCCGGCCACGGCTTCCGTCGAGCGGCCGGTCGATGTCATCGGCAGGCGGCGGCCGTTGCAGGTGACAATGTGGCGACCCTCGACGAATCCCTCGGCCTTAACCTGAAGCCGCTCGACCGATGAGTCCACATAGCGCACCGTGCCGCCGGCCGAGCCCTCCTCGCCGAGCACGTGCCAGGGCTCCAGCGCCTGGCGCAGCTCCAGTGTCACGCCGCCATGATGGACCCGGCCGAAGCCGGGGAAGCGGAATTCGAGCTGGGCCAGATACCATTCCGGCTCGAAGGAATAACCGAACTGCTTCAGCTCGGTGAGCACGTCATGAAAATCCTCCCAGATGAAATGCGGCAGCATGTAGCGGTCATGCAGCGCGGTGCCCCAGCGCACGAACTTGCCTGTCAGCGGCTCGCGCCAGAACCTTGCGATCAGCGCGCGGATCAGGAGCTGCTGAGCCAGCGACATGCGCGGATCAGGCGGCATTTCGAGCGCGCGGAATTCGACCAGGCCGAGGCGCCCGGTCGAACCTTCCGGCGAATAGAGCTTGTCGATGCAGATCTCGGCACGGTGGGTGTTGCCGGTGATGTCGACCAGCAGATGCCGGAACAGGCGATCCACCAGCCACAGCGGCGTCTGGGTGCCGGGCGGCGGCACATGCGACAGCGCGACCTCGAGCTCGTAGATGCTGTCGTGGCGCGCCTCGTCGATACGCGGCGCCTGGCTGGTCGGGCCGATGAAGAGGCCGGAGAAGAAATAGGACAGCGACGGATGCCGCTGCCAGTACAGCACGAGGCTCTTCAAGAGATCGGGCCGCCGCAGGAACGGCGAGTCCTGCGGTGACGAGCCGCCGACCACGACGTGATTGCCGCCGCCGGTGCCGGTGTGGCGGCCGTCGATCAGGAAACGGTTGGCGCCGAGACGGATCTTGGCGGCATCCTCATAGAGCCCGACGGTGATGTCGACAGCCTCACGCCAATTCTTTGCCGGCTGGACGTTGACCTCGATTACGCCAGGGTCAGGCGTCACCTTGATGACGTCGATGCGCGGATCGAACGGCGGCGGATAACCCTCGACATGAACCTGGAGCTGCATCTCCTCGGCCGTGGCTTCGAGGGCCGCGACCAGCTCCAGATAATCCTCGATGCGCTCGACCGGCGGCAAGAAGGCGCAGAGCACGCCGTCGCGGACTTCGATCGACATCGCGGTGCGTACCGGCTCCGCTGCGTCGGGACGGTCCGGCGCCAGTCGCGGCGGCGGCGATTGCAGGCGTGGCATGCGCTCGAACACCGGCAGCTTGGTGCGCGGCTCCATCGGATCCTGCTCGACGATATAGGGATAGCGATCGGGCGGAATATATTCGAGCGCGCTGAGCGGCAATCGCAGGCCGAGCGGGGAATCGCCGGGCATCAAGAACAGATGCTTGCGACGCAGCTTCCAGCGCTCGCTGCGCCAGCGCGGCGCGTCCGCGTTCCAGCGCTGCACCGGCAGCACGAAGCCCTTTGGCGTATTCAGCCCCTCGTCGAACACCCGCGCCATTCGGGCGCGCGCTTCCGGATCGGACAGCTTGGAATCCGAGGGATCGACGTTGATCGGAAGCTCCCCCTCCTTCTGCAACCAATAGGCGGGATCTTCATAGGCCGGCATGATGTAGCCGGGATCGAGGCCGAGCCGTGCGACCGTGCCCTCCATGAAGGCCTCGGCGTCCTTGACGTTAGCGCGCCCCGGGTTCTCGATCCTGGCGATGAGATCCGCATTCTTCCAGATCGGCACGCCGTCCTTGCGCCAATACAGGCCAAACGCCCAGCGCGGCAGGGTCTCGCCAGGATACCATTTGCCCTGGCCGAAGTGCAGCAGGCCGCCGGGCGCGAACCGCACGCGCAGGCGGCGGATCAGATCGTCGGCAACGGCGCGCTTGGTCGGACCGACGGCGTCGATGTTCCATTCCGCCGCTTCAAGATCATCGACCGAGACGAAGGTCGGCTCGCCGCCCATGGTGAGCCGCACGTCGTGGGCGGCAAGTTCGCCGTCGACCTGCTCGCCGAGATCGTTGAGCCGCGCCCAGGCTTCGTCAGAGAACGGTTTTGTGATGCGCGGCGCCTCGCGAATGCGCTTCACGCTCATGTCGAATGCGAACTCGACCTCGGCAAAGCCGGCGCCACCGGAGATCGGCGCGGCCGAGCGATAATGCGGTGTTGCGGCAACCGGGATGTGCCCCTCGCCCGCGAGCATGCCGGAGGTCGCGTCGAACCCGATCCAGCCCGCGCCCGGAAGGTAGACCTCGGCCCAGGCGTGCAGATCGGTGAAATCGTTCTCAACCTCCGGCGGCCCCTCGATCGGATCGATGTCGGGACGGATCTGGACGAGATAGCCGGAGACGAAACGGGCGGCGAGCCCGAGATGGCGGAAGGTCTGGATCAAGAGCCAGGCGGAATCGCGGCACGAGCCGGCGCCGGAACTGAGCGTCTCCTCCGGAGACTGCACGCCCGGCTCCATGCGGATGACGTACCGGATCTTCTTCTGGAGCTCGCGATTGAGATCGACCAGGAAGTTGACGGTGTTCGGCGCTTCCTGCGGGATCGCATCGAGATATTGCGCAAACAAGCGATCGGGCTTGATGGTCTCGAGATAGGGCGCAAGCTCCGTCTTCAGGTCCTTCGGATAGTCGAACGGAAAGCTGTCGGCATAAGGCTCGACGAAGAAGTCGAACGGATTGACCACGGTCATCTGCGCCGTAAAATCGACCTCGAATTTCAGCTCGGTCGTCTTCTCCGGGAAGACGTAGCGCGCGAGCCAATTGCCCTGCGGGTCCTGTTGCCAGTTTACGAAATGATTGGATGGCGTGACCTTGAGCGAATAGCTCAGGATCGGCGTGCGAGTATGCGGCGCCGGCCGCAACCGGATGGTCTGCGGGCCGAGATCGATCGGGCGGTCGTATTTGTAGTGCGTGACGTGGTGTAGTGCGACGTAGATCGACACGGGGTGCGGTGCTCCAGCAGCTTTTTTGAGCAGAACACCTGATGTGAGCGCGATCAAGCACTAACAACGTGCAGACCGTGCCTATGGCGCAGGCTGCAGGTTTACTACATCGTCGCCCCTAACACCCACGGCGCGAACTCGGCGCCGCCAAAGTCAAAACTCTCGCTCTTGGTCGGCTGTCCCGAGGCCGTCTTGAGGATGAGATCGAAGATGCGCTGGCCGCACTGCTCGACGCTCTCCTCGCCTTCGAGGATGGTGCCGCAATTGACGTCCATGTCCTCTTCCATGCGCTTGTACATGGGCGTGTTGGTGGCGAGCTTGATCGACGGCGCCGGCTTGCAGCCGAACACACTGCCGCGCCCGGTCGTGAAGCAGACGAGATTGGCGCCGCCTGCGACCTGGCCGGTCGCTGCAACCGGGTCGTAGCCGGGCGTGTCCATAAAGACAAAACCCTTCTTGGTGACGGGCTCGGCGTAGCGCAGCACCTCGACGAGATTGGTGGTGCCGGCCTTCGCCATTGCGCCGAGCGATTTTTCCAGGATGGTGGTGAGGCCGCCGGCCTTGTTGCCGGGGCTTGGATTGGCGTTCATCTCAGCGCCTTCGCGCGCGGTGTATTCGTCCCACCAGCGCATGAGGTCGACCAGCTTCTCGCCGACCTCGCGGCTGACGGCGCGGCGCGTCAGCAGATGCTCGGCGCCATAGGTCTCCGGCGTTTCCGACAGGATCACGGTGCCGCCGTGACGGACGACGAGGTCGCTGGCAGCACCGAGCGCGGGATTGGCTGATACACCGGAATAGCCGTCCGAGCCGCCGCATTGCAGGGCCACGGTGAGCTCGCTTGCCGGCACGGATTCGCGCCTGACCTTGTTGGCATCGGCGAGCGCCTCGCGCACGAAGGCGATGCCCGCCTCCACCGTCTTGCGCGTGCCGCCGACCTCCTGGATGTCCATCGCACGCAGGCGGCCGGCGAGCTTCTGCTCTTCCATCAGGCCGCCGATCTGGTTCACCTCGCAACCGAGGCCGAGCACGATGACGTGAGAGAAATTGACGTGCCGCGCATAGCCACCAAGCGTGCGGCGGAGCAGCGCCAGCGGCTCGTTCTGCGTCATGCCGCAGCCGGTCTTGTGGGTCAGCGCGACCACGCCGTCGACGTTGGGGAAATCGGCCAGCGGGTTGTCGCCGGTGAAGGGATTCTTCTTGAAGACGTCGGCAACGAGACTGGCGACATGCGCGCTGCAATTCACCGAGGTGAGGATGCCGATATAGTTGCGCGTGGCGACGCGGCCGTCCGGACGGCGGATGCCCTCGAAGGTCGCCGGCAGGTCGAAATTCGGCGTCGGCTTGACGTCGGCGCAATAGGCATAGTCCTTGGCGAAATCGCCCATGCCGCAATTCTGCGTGTGGACGTGCTGGCCCGGCGCGATCGGCACCGTGGCAAAGCCGATGATCTGGCCGTAGCGCTTGATTGGCTCTCCCAATGCGATCGGCTTGATCGCGACCTTGTGGCCGGAGGGAATGCGATCGACCGTGATCACGCCGTCGGCGACCATTGTGCCGGGCGGCAGGCTCGCGCGCGCGATCAGCACGCCATCATCGGGATGCAGGCGGATGACGGGGCTAATGGTCATGGGAGGTCTCCTTGGGTCTTCAAAATATCGTGCGCCGGACGCAGCGCAGCGTGAAAGGATGCACTGCTGATCCCGGGCCCATTGTCACGTCAGCCTTGTCACGCCAGCCTTGCGCAGCAACTGGGTCGCGGCTCTGCGGTGCATCGCCATAGCGGTCAAAGACGCGCGTAAACGCGCTTTTGTCGCTGCACCGCGTCCGGGACACGCTAGATCACGCCTTCCCGCCTGATTCCTTGCGGGTCGCATTCACCTGCATCTTGGCGTAGGTCGTCATCAGACCGACCTCGTTCGACAACGTCACCAGCTTGAAGCCCATATTGATGGCGCGCGCTGCGCCTTCGGCGCCGCTGCAATGGATGCCCGGGTTGAGGCCGCGCTTGCCGCACTCCTTGATGATCTTCTCGTAGATCGCGAGGATCTCCGGCTCGCTGCGGTCGAGCTTGGGCTCGAGGCCGTAGGAGAAGCCGAGGTCGGACGGGCCGATATAGACGCCGTCGATGCCCTCGACGTCGAGGATCGCTTCCATGTTCTCGACCGCGGTCCTGGTCTCCATCATCGGCAGCAGCACGATCTCGTCGTTGGCCGTCTTCTGGTAGGAGCCTGCGGTGCCGTACATGCCGGCGCGGATCGGACCGTTGGAGCGCACGCCCTTCGGCGGATATTTCGAATAGGAGACCAGGTTCCGGGCTTCCTGCGGCGTATTGACCATCGGGCAGATCACGCCATAGGCGCCGCCGTCGAGCACCTTGCCGATGATGCCGGGCTCGTTCCAGGGCACGCGGACCATCGGGGTGATCGGATGCTTGTCCATGGCCTGGAAGCACTGGACCATTGACAGATAGTCCTGCACGCCATGCTGCATGTCGACGGTGACGCTGTCGAAGCCGCATTGCGCGACCATCTCGGCCGAGAAGCCAGAGGGTATAGCGAGCCACGCGTTGACCACGGCCTTGCCCGACTTCCAGATTTCCTTGACCTTGTTCGCCACGTTGCCTTCCTTCTTTGTTGTTTGAACCTTCGTCACCATGACGAGCGCCGCGACAGCACAACCCCGCTGTTACCGCGAACTGGATCGCCGCGCTACGCTCGCAATGGCGCAAGACCTATGCGGTCGCCCTCTGGATGCTGACTTCGCTGACGCCGACCTCGCGGGCCGTGTTCACTATTGCCGCCCAGGTGTCATCCGGCAAGGGGATGCCGTTTTTCGTGCGTTCCGCGCGGATTTTCCGCTCGGGATCGCCGGGAATCAGCACCCGATCGACGTCGGCCATCGGCTTGGTGGCGCGTATGAAATCGACATAGCGCGAGACTTCGTCGTCGAAAAGGTTGGAGGTATCGACCACCTTCGGATCGACATAGAACGCCAGCATGCCGTTGGCAAAGCGCCGCCCGCCCGATGTGGCCCCGGTTCCAGTCAGCGCACCGCCCAAGAGCTCGCATATGAAGGCGAGCCCCGATCCCTTGTGCTCGCCGAAGGCACGGATGGCGCCTGTGCCCTTGGTATGATCGCGCGGTCCCGCCGGCGTGTAGGGGCCGTAGAGCACGACTGGGTCCTCGCTCAGGCTGCCGTCGGAATCGACCAGCGCGCCTTTCGGCAGCTTTTTGCCGCCACGGCTTGCGACCAGCACCTTTCCTTCGGCGACGACCGAGGTCGCGAAGTCCAGCACGATCGGATCCTGACCCGCGCGGGGGATGCCGACGCAATATGGCGCAGTCGACAGCCGCTTCTCGACGCCGCCGAACGGCGCAACCAGCAGCGAGCCCGCCGCATTGACGAAGTGCACCGAGATCAGCCCTTCGGCGGCAGCCATCTCGGCCCAGTCGCCGACACGGCCGATATGGCCGGCGTTGCGCAGCGCGACCGCGGCAAGCCCCGCCTTCTTGCACTTGTCGAGGCCGATCCGAACCGCCTGCGGCGTCACGGTCTGGCCGTAGCCGAACTTGCCGTCGACCACCGCGAGCGAGGGCGTGTCCAGCACCACTTCCGCGTTCTGGTTGGGCACGACCGCGCCGGATTTCTGCCAACGGATGTAGACGGGCACGCGGATCACGCCGTGACTGTCATGGCCGGTCAGGTTCGCTGTTGTGAGGTAGGTGGCGATGCGCCTGGCTTCCTCCGGCGAGGACTGCGCATGCGCAAAGACCTCGCTGACGAAGTCGATCAGCCTCTGGACTTGAATGGTGACCATGACGGTCTGCTTACCTCTACCCGCTGCCGATTTTGCAGCGATCGGCTTGGGCGGCACTTTGAGCGAAAAAACGCGGCCATGTCCATGGCTCGCACCGCGCGCTCGCGCATATCAGCTTTCACTCCTCGGCACTTGCCCCCTCGCCGCTGCCGAGCCCTGCGAGACTCTGTTCGAGCTCGCCAAGCATGTCCTGCAACTCGACGAGTTTGCGTGCGCCAAAGCGTCGCGTGATCTCGGCATAGATCGCCTCCGACGTCGGCGCCACGGAGGCCATCAGCTTCACGCCTTCTTTCGAGATCGAGACCATGCTGCGGCGCTGGTCCGCCTTGGCGGTCTTGCGCTCGATCAGATTGCGCGCTTCGAGGTCGCGCAGGATGCGTGACAGGCTCGGCCCGAGCAGGAACGCCGTGCGCGCGAGTTCCGTGACCTCGGCCGCCTCGATGCCGGCCAGCGCGCGCAGGATGCGCCATTGCTGCTCGGTCAAGCCGTGCTCGCGCAGTGAGGGGCGGAATTGCCGCATCACCGCCTCGCGTGCCCGCAGCAGCGACATCGGCAGTGAACGCGAGAAGTCGCGCATCGGCACCTGCCGCGCGGCAGGCGCGTTTTCGCCGGCGGGATCGGCGGGTTTCTTCGTCATGATACCCTTTCAAGCTGCAAAATCTTCGCAATGCAGCAAGCGCGAATTGTGTTTGACGCATTCATTTAACATGTTAAGTATCTCCGGGCACCCCGATTTGTAAGATCACAAATGGCGCTTTCCAACGACGATATCCAAGCTTGCGCGAGGCGTCTGCACCAGGCGGAGAAGACTCGCACGCAGATCCGGCAGCTCTCGCAGGATTTTCCTGGGATCACCATCGCTGACGCCTACGCGATTCAGAAGGCTTGGGTCGACGTCAAGATCGCCGAGGGGCGGATCGTCAAAGGCCACAAGATTGGCCTGACCTCGAAGGCGATGCAGAGCGCGCTCGATATCGACGAGCCGGATTCCGGCGTGCTGCTCGACGACATGTTCTTTGCTGATGGCGGCCCCGTCCCGACGGAGCGCTTCATCGCGACGCGCGTCGAGGCGGAGCTCGCCTTCGTCATGAGCAAGCGCCTTTCAGGACCCGGCTGCACGATGTTCGACGTGCTGAACGCCACCGACTTCGTGGTGCCGGCGCTGGAGATTTTGGACACGCGCATCGAGCGGGTCGATCCGAGGACCAAAGCGACGCGGAAGATTTTCGACACCATCGCCGACAACGCGGCGAATGCCGGCATCGTGCTCGGCGGGCGGCCGATACGGCCGCTGGACGCCGATTTACGCTGGATCGGCGCGCTGTGTTTCCGGAACGGCCAGCTCGAGGAAACCGGACTTGCCGCCGGCGTGCTCAACCATCCCGCAACCGCCGTGGCCTGGCTCGCGAACAAGATCGCACCGCTCGGCCATGCGCTGGAGCCCGGACAGGTCGTGCTCGCCGGCTCCTTCATCCGCCCGATCGAGACCCGCAAGGGCGACACAATTCAGGCCGATTATGGCGCCTACGGCTCGGTGAGCTGCTACTTCGCTTAGACGGACAATAAGAAGACAGGGAGTGAAACCGCGATGCCGCATTTCACCATCGAATATTCCGCCAATCTCGATGGCCGCCTCGACATGGGCCTGGTATGCGAAGTCGTGCGCAAGGCAGCGGTCGAGACCGGCATCTTCCCGCTCGGCGGCATCCGCGTTCGCGCCGTCAGGTGCGAGCATTACGCGATCGCGGACGCGCGGCAGGACTACGGCTTTCTCGACATGGTATTGCGCATCGGCGAGGGCCGCGATCTCAAGACGCGCCAGAAAGCCGGCGAGCACGTATTCCAGGCGCTCTCAAAACATCTCGACCCCGTCTTCGCTGCCAGCAAGTTCGCCTTGTCGTTCGACATGCAGATCAACGACAAGGACACGAGCTGGAAGCGCAACAACATCCACGACGCCCTGAAAGTGGAGGCCGCAAATGGATAAGCCCGCGCCAAAAGCCGACGTGTTCCAGGCCAACCGCGACCGCCTCGCACCGCTGCTGAAAAAGCTCCGCGCGGACGGCATCGGTCACATCATCGACGGCAAGATCGAGCCATCGATCTCTGGCGAGACCTTCGAGACCAAGTCGCCGGTCGATGGCGCGACGCTCGCGAGCGTCGCCCGCGGCAATGCCGAGGACATCGATCGTGCGGCCACTGCTGCCGCGCTGGCCTTCAAATCCTGGCGCGACATGGGCCCGGCTATGCGGCGCAAGCTGCTGCATCGGGTCGCCGACGCGATCGAGGACAATGCCGATGACATCGCGGTGCTCGAATGCATCGACACCGGCCAAGCCTATCGCTTCATGGCCAAGGCCGCCATCCGCGCCGCCGAGAACTTTCGGTTCTTCGCCGACAAATGCGCCGAGGCGCGCGACGGCCTCAACACGCCGAGCGACGAGCACTGGAATGTCTCGACGCGCGTGCCGATCGGCCCGGTCGGCGTGATCACGCCGTGGAACACGCCGTTCATGCTCTCGACCTGGAAGATCGCCCCTGCCCTGGCAGCCGGCTGTACCGTCGTGCACAAGCCGGCCGAGTGGTCGCCGGTGACGGCCTCCATTCTGGCGAAGCTCGTCAAGGAAGCCGGCATTCCCGATGGCGTGCTCAACACCGTGCACGGCTTTGGTGAAGAGGCCGGCAAGGCGTTGACCGAACATCCCGCCATCAAGGCGATCGGCTTCGTCGGCGAGAGTGCGACGGGCTCGGCGATCATGATCCAGGGCGCGCCGACCTTGAAGCGCGTGCATTTCGAGCTCGGCGGCAAGAACCCCGTGATCGTGTTCGATGACGCCGATCTCGACCGCGCGCTCGATGCGGTGGTGTTCATGATCTACTCGCTCAATGGCGAGCGCTGCACCTCCTCCAGCCGCCTGCTGATTCAGCAGAGCATCGCCGAGACATTCGTGGAGAAGCTGACCGCGCGCGTGAAGGCGCTGAAGGTCGGCCACCCCCTCGATCCCGCAACCGAGATCGGGCCGCTGATCCACGAGCGTCACCTCGCAAAGGTTTGCTCTTATTTCGACGTCGCGCGCCAGGACGGCGCGACGATCGCGGTCGGCGGCAAGCCCTGTGACGGCCTCGGCGGCGGACATTACGTCGAGCCGACGCTGGTGACCGGTGCGCATGGCAAGATGCGGGTGGCGCAGGAGGAGGTGTTCGGCCCCTTCCTGACCGTGTTGCCGTTCCGTGACGAGGCGGACGCGATCGAGATCGCCAACGACATTCGCTATGGCCTCACCGGCTATGTCTGGACCAACGACATGGGCCGCGCCCTGCGTGTCGCGGACGCGCTGGAGGCCGGCATGATCTGGCTGAACTCGGAAAACGTCCGCCACCTGCCGACGCCGTTCGGCGGCATGAAGGCCTCAGGCATCGGCCGCGACGGCGGCGACTATTCGTTCGATTTCTACATGGAAACCAAGCACGTCTCGCTGGCGCGGGGCACGCACAAGATTCAGAAGCTGGGAATCTAGGAAAACCGTCGTTTTGGGGCGTGCGAAGCACGAACTATGGTGCGCAATTGCGCACCTGAGAACCTCGAGATTCCGGGTTCGGCTCAACGAGCCGCCCCCCCGGATGACTGATACAAGGGGAAACGCAAATGCCCATACCGCAACACGTCTTCGAGCCGCCGTTCAACATCATTCGCTCCAGCCATGTCGTGCTCGACGTCACCGATCTGAAACTGAGCCGCGAGTTCTACGAGACCATTGTTGGCCTGCATGTCGAGGACGCCGACGACAATGTCGTTTATTTGCGCGGAGCTGAAGAGCATCAGCATCACTCGCTCGTCCTGCGCAAGGCCGCAGCGCCCGCCTGCGCGCGGCTCGGCTTCAAGGTCGGCAACGACAAGGATCTCGACAAGGCGGCCGCATTCCTCTCCGAGAACGGTCTCGCCTACGGCTTCGCGGACCAGCCGTTCCAGGGCCGCACTCTGCAATTCACGGACCCCTTCGGCTTCCAGATCGAGCTCTATGCAGCGATGGACCGCCGGCCACACCTCTTGCGCCGCTACGATCTCTACAGAGGCTGCCACCCGCAGCGGCTCGACCATTTCAACGTCTTCGCCGCCGAGGTGCAGGACACCGTCGATTTCTACGCCCGGCTCGGCTTCCGGCTGACCGAATATGCCGAGGAGGACGGACCGAACGGACGTATCGCCGCAGCCTGGATGCATCGCAAGGGCAACGTCCACGACTTCGCCATCACCAACGGCAAGGGCCCTCGCCTGCACCACTTCGCCTATTGGACGCCGACGGCGATGAACATCATCCATCTCTGCGACGTCATGGCCTCCCAGGGCTTCGTGAAGAACATCGAGCGCGGCCCCGGACGCCACGGCATCTCGAATGCGTTCTTCCTTTATGTGCGCGACCCTGACGGCCACCGGCTCGAGCTCTACACCAGCGATTACTTCACGGGCGATCACGACCACGAGCCGCTGCGCTGGTCGCTGCGCGATCCGCGCCGGCAGACGCTGTGGGGTGCCCCCGCGCCGCGCTCCTGGTTCGAGCAGGGCTCGCCCTTCACTGGCCAGGCCGTGCGCGAGCCGAAATTCGTGGCCGACGTGCTGGTGGCAGACTGATGACACTCCCTCGCCTCGCCACCTATTCCGTCGAGGGGGCAACGCGCTACGGCGCGGCCGTCGATCGCGGCGTGGTCGATCTCTCCGCGCGCCACGCCAAGGATTTTCCGACGCTGCGCGAGGTGATCGCGGCCGGGAAGCTGACGAGCCTTGCCGAGGAAGCCGCAGGCCGCTCGCCGGATCATCCCCTCCGCGAGATCACCTTTCTGCCGCCAGTGCCCGCGCCGGAAAAGATCATCTGCATCGGCGTCAACTATCCCGATCGCAACGCCGAGTACAAGGATGGCCAGGACGCGCCGAAATACCCGAGCATGTTCATGCGGAGCCCACGCTCCTTCGTCGGCCATGGCACGCCGCTGGTGCGGCCGCGCGCCTCCGCACAGCTCGACTATGAAGGCGAGATCGTGCTGGTGATCGGCAAGGAAGGCCGGCACATTGCGGAGAGCGCAGCGCTCGATCACATCGCCGCGCTCACACTCTGCAACGAAGGCTCGGTGCGCGACTGGCTGCGTCATGCCAAGTTCAACGTCACGCAGGGCAAGAACTTTGATTCCAGCGGCAGCCTCGGGCCATGGCTCGTGCCCTATACAACGGAATCCCAGATCGCCGACATTCGCCTCACCACGCATGTCAACGGTGAGCTCAGGCAGGACGATCGCACCAGCCGCTTGATGTTCCCGTTCCGCTACCTCATCAACTATATCTCGACCTTTGCCACCCTCGTCCCCGGCGACATCATCGTCACCGGCACGCCGACCGGCGCCGGCGCGCGGTTCGATCCGCCGCGCTACCTGAGGCCGGGCGATATCGTCGAGGTCGAAGCAGAAGGCATCGGGCTCTTGCGCAACGGCGTCGTCGACGAAGCCTGATCAACCATCGAAGTGGAATAGCACCATGACCACTCTCACCGGCGGCGAAGCGATCGTAAGCGGCCTCGTCGCCCACGGCGTCGACACCGTGTTCGGCCTGCCCGGCGCGCAGGTCTACGGCCTGTTCGATGCCTTCCACCAAGCCCAGCTCAAGGTGATCGGCGCGCGGCACGAGCAGGCCTGCGGCTACATGGCGTTCGGCTATGCGCGCTCCAGCGGCAAGCCCGGCGTGTTCAGCGTGGTGCCTGGCCCCGGCGTGCTCAACGCCAGCGCGGCGTTGCTCACCGCGTTCGGCTGCAACGAGCCGGTGCTCTGCGTCACCGGCCAGGTGCCGACGCCATTTTTGGGCAAGGGTCGCGGCCATCTCCACGAGATGCCGGACCAGCTCGCGACCCTGCGCACTTATGTGAAATGGGCAGACCGTATCGAATATCCCGGCAATGCGCCGACGGTCGTCGCGCGCGCCTTTCAGGAGATGATGTCGGGGCGGCGTGGGCCTGCGTCTGTCGAGATGCCGTGGGACGTCTTCACCCAGCGCGCCGAAACCGCCGCCGCACAGATGCTGGAGCCGCTGCCCGCGCCGCTGCCTGATCCTGACCTGATCAAGCAGGCCGCCGCGCTGATCAAGACCAGCAAGGCGCCGATGATCTTCGTCGGCAGCGGCGCGATCGAGGCGCGCGAGGAGATCCTCGAGCTCGCCGAGATGATCGATGCGCCCGTCGTTGCCTTTCGCAGCGGCCGCGGCATCGTCTCCAATGCGCACGAACTCGGACTCACCATGGCTGCTGCCTATAAGCTGTGGCCGAACACTGATTTGATGATCGCAATCGGCACCCGCGCGGAGCTGCCGGCCTCTGGCTTTCGCTGGCCCTATCAGCCGAAGGGACTGAAATCCATTCGGATCGATATCGATCCGGCCGAGATGCGGCGGCTCGCCTTCGATACCGCCATCGTCGCCGATGCCAAGGCTGGCACGGCCGATCTCGTCACCGCCGTGAAGAAGGCCGGCTATGCGAGAAGCCGCAGCCGGCGGGGAGACATCCGCGAGGCCGCCGCAACCGCGCAACAGGAAATCCAGCGCATCCAGCCGCAGATGGCGTATCTCAACATCCTGCGCGAGGTGCTGCCGGCGAATGCGATCGTGACAGATGAATTGTCGCAGTTCGGCTTCGCCTCCTGGTACGGCTTTCCGGTCTATCAGCCGCGCACCTTCATCACGTCAGGCTATCAGGGCACGCTCGGCTCGGGCTTTCCGACTGCGCTTGGCGCCAAGGTCGCGAACCCTGACAAACCCGTCGTCGCCATCACCGGCGACGGCGGCTTCATGTTCGGCGTGCAGGAGCTCTCGACCGCCGTGCAGTTCAACATCGGCGTGGTGACGCTGGTGTTCAACAACAACGCCTACGGCAATGTCCGCCGCGACCAGCGCGAGCGGTTTGACGGCCGCGTGGTGGCTTCGGATCTCGTCAATCCGGATTTCGTCAAGCTCGCGGAATCCTTCGGCGTTGCCGCTGCGCGCGTCACCGCGCCGGACCAGTTCAAGGCGGCGATGGAGAAGGCGCTCGCCCATGGCGGGCCGTATCTGATCTCGGTGGAAGTGACGCGGGACTCCGAAGTCAGTCCCTGGGCGTTCATTCACCCGCCGAAGCCGTAGTTGTCCTCATGGTGAGGAGGCGCGAAGCGCCGTCTCGAACCACGAGGTCCCCCGCTGCGGCGGCTCGGGCCTCCATCCTTCGAGACGCTTGCTTCGCAAGCTCCTCAGGATGAGGGGATGGACTAGCGTGTTTGTCGAAACGTCAAATTGATTCGCTTCCGGCCGAGCAGAGCATGCTCGCCGTCGGCGAGCGGCGCGACGCCGTGATAAGCGAGCCTGCTAGTCCCGCCCCAGACCACGACGTCACCATGGACGAGGCGGAAGCGGCGCGGCTTGTCGCTGCGCGCCAAGCCACCGAACAGGAAGGTTGCGGGCAGGCCGAGCGAGACCGAGACAATCGGGGCCGAATAGTCGAGCTCGTCCTTGTCCTGATGCAGCGACAGCCGCGTGCCGGGCTCGTAGCGGTTGACGAGGCAGGCATCGGGCGCGAAGTCTTTGAAGCCGCCCTGCTCCGCCGCGCGGCGGGCGAGATCACGGAATACTGCCGGCATCGCCGGCCAATGCTCGCCGTTTCGCGGATCGATTGGATCATAGCGATAGCCGGTGTGATCGGTGATCCAGCCGCGCTCGCCGCAATTGGTCATCGCCACCGACATCTGATAGCCGCCGGGCGTGGTCATGCGCCGAAACGGCGATTGCGCCACGATGGCGCGCACGGCTTCGATCAACTCGCTCTCGATCGGCGTGACGAAGCCGCGCAGCAGCACGGCGCCGTCAGCGATCTCCTCGCGCAATGGCTGCGCCTCGGCGACGCTATCGAACAAATCCGCAGTCAATCGCCTCACTCATTTGGCATCATGAAAGATCACACCCAGCGTGTGGCCCTGGCCGGAGCGAATCCGGCTGACGCCGTGACGCAGGTTAACCCGGTATGTCCCGCGTGTCCCCTGCACCGGGCGGTGATGCACGGCGAAGGCGACGGCGTCGCCCTGCGCCAGCGGCACCACCTCGGCGCGCGACTGCATGCGCGGCCGCTGCTCGGTCAGCACGAATTCGCCGCCGGTGAAGTCGCGCCCCGGCTCTGACAGCAGAATCGCGACCTGGATCGGGAACACATGCTCACCATAGAGATCCTGGTGCAGGCAATTGTAGTCGCCGGCCTCATATTGCAGCAGCAGCGGCGTCGGCCGGCTCTGGCCTGCTTCGTGGCAGCGCTTGAGGAACGCCGCATGCGCGGCGGGATAGCGGATGTCGATCCCCATCGCCTCGTTCCAGCGATTGGCGACGCCCTGAAGCTGCGCATAAAGCACGGGGCGCAATTGCGCAATCAGGTCGGGGAGCGGATAAGAGAAGTACTTGTATTCGCCGCGGCCAAAGCCGTGGCGCCCCATGACGATGCGGCTGCGGAAGTGCGTGTCGTCTGGATAGAGCGCGGCGATGCTACGGCATTGCTCCGGCGTCAGCAGGCCTTTCAGGACAGCGCAACCCTGGGCGTCGAGTTCGGCGGTGATTTGCGGCCAGTCGAGGGCGTTGACCTGGGCGGAAGGGTCAGCGGATGGCTTCTGGGGTGATTTGCGTGCGGTTGCTGTCATGGCCAGGACTTTCGCAAGACTGCCCTACCCGCCGCCACCCGATTCCCGACTATCTCCCCGTCATTGCTGTCGATGTTCAATAATTCGCTGATTGGATCGCGGTGGTCTTGGTAGCGGCGAAGGCCTTGGGAGTTTGTCCTGCCAAGGCCTGATGGGGTCTGTGGTT
>NZ_JADPKH010000150.1:0-992 GCF_023073835.1 Bradyrhizobium sp. 153
CCGACATCGGCGGTCGAGATCGGCGAGGCCTGCCGTGACACAGTTCCGTGCAGGTAGTCGAGCATGAAGCGGACGTTGCCGTTGACGTACCAGTTGAGCGCGAGCGTGTAGACCGTCTGCCGTCCGCCGGCGACGCCGTTGGCGGTTGCCAGCTGGTCGTTGAGATCGATGGTGGAGAAACGTCCCGCGATCTCCCAGGCGCCCCAGCCGTCACCGTCCAGCGAGAACGGGTGCGCAGGCTTGACGCCGCTATAGGCCGCGTTCGCCGCATTGTAGGTCCGGCCTTCGCCCGTCAGCACGTATCCGGCCTGGGCATAGCCGCCCTGGAATTTCAGGCTCGGTGCGCCGACCAGCGGCACGCCGGTGTTGGCTGTGCGATCGACATTGTACCAGAAGTACTCACCCTGAACGATGAACGGGCCGTAGGTCGCCGCTGCCTCGACGCTGTAGACCTGCGCGCCTGAGGCATTGGCGATAGCGCCGGTGGAGATCAGCGTGGTCGGGTCGAGACGCAATTCCGGACGGTCGCTCAGCGTGACCGTCTGCGTGTTGGCGATCAGGTTGCGCGGCGGCTGGATCAGCCATTGCGCGTCGGCGCCGATATGCACCGAATAATCCTTGCCGCTGATCGGATTGCCGGCCACGCGCGCCACGGCGCCATATTGCTCGCTGGTACCGGGTGGTGCCGCGCTCGACGCGGAGTGGATCGCACCGGTCGACGGTCCCGTGACATAGCCGCCGATCCAGAGCTGGTCGTTGAACCAGCGCGCACCGGCTGCGGAGCGGAAGTCGCCGGCCGCGATGTTGGTGGCGATCACGCCGGGCGAGGCGCGCTCCATGAACATGATGTCGTTGGAGCTCGTCGCCTCGTCCATGGTGTAGGGCAGGTCCATGATGCCGGCCTCGATCGCCATCCGTCCGCCGAACGGCTTCAAGCCGGTGTAGCTGAGATAGGCGTTCTCGACCCCGGAGACGCCACCGCCCGGAAGGGA
>NZ_JADPKH010000003.1:0-49779 GCF_023073835.1 Bradyrhizobium sp. 153
TCTAAAGGGTTGGGCTTCGAAAACCCGCAATCCTCTCAGACAGGAGGCAATCCTTGCTATGCCTCCCTACATGCCGCGCCAGCGGCTTCGTTCAATCCCTGATGCGCACCGCCTTATCGTCCAGGAAGTCAATCGACAAGCGTGGAGCATCTGCTCAGAGGCTACTAGCCCCAGCGATCATCGATCCTTTCGCGAGGCGTGCCAGCAGCCCTTCCACGAAACGGCGGCGCCAGAAAACGGAGCGCCGATCCAGCGCATGACGACTACGGGCAATCTGCTCCACAAAAGGGCGCAAGTTTGTGCTGAGCGCAAACGTGGTGGGTTGGGTTCGACGGGCCAATCACTCCTGGTGCCATTGGGCTTTCGACGCATGACACTCGAGGCCGCAACTGCGCGATAATGCCCGGAGGGTTCTGCAAAGCTCGGAGGGAGAAGCGGTCATGGTAAGTCTGGTGATTGCGAAGATCACCGCTCGTAGAGGAGCTTGGACCCACCACGACCGTGACGAAGATTAGGACGGATGTCTCTGCAGTCAAAGAGTTGTTTAGATTGGACAAGAGTTCCGGAAGCCGCTGATTCGCGGTGCGGTCCAGGAAATTCTCGAAGCCGAGATGACGGAGACGCTGGGTGCGGAGAAATACGCAGCGAGGGACGACTTGACTATCCCTCCGGCTGCTATTCCCGCTCGTTGATCACATGGGTCCGCAAGATCGAGCTGAAGGTACCGCAGGACCGGCAGGGACGGTTCTCGACCGAGCTGTTCGAGAGTACCAGCGCTCGGACAAGGCGCTGGTGTTGGGGCCCTGGCGGAAATGGACGTGCAAGGCGTCTCGATGCGGAAGGTGAAGCAGGTCACCGAGGGGCTGGTTGGTTACTCGGCCTCGGCGATCAGCGCGATCAACAAGCGGCTGGATGCGTCGCTGAGGGCGTTCTGCGAGCGCAAGCTCAAGGAACCGTTCCCCTATCTGATCCTGGATGCGCGCTATGAGCGGGTGCGCGAGGACGGCATCATCGCAAGCCAGGCGGTGCTGATCGCGATCTGCATCGACTGGGGAGGCCGGCGCAAGTGCCCGCGGTCGAGCTCGCGAACCGAGAGAGCCGATCGATTTGGAAGGCCTTTTTGGAAGGCCTGAAGACCCGCAGCCTGCATGGCTTGGAGTTCGTCGTCTCCGATGATAATCCCGGGCTTGAAGGAGGCATCCCCGAAGTTCTCATCGGCTTCATCTGGCAACGCTGTACGTGACTGCCATTGGCTGATTCCGTTCTCGTCGGTGATTCGCGATCGGCGAAGTAAACGAGATGCTGGGGCGCAAGGAGCGGGATCAGTTGGAGGTCTTCATCACTGGCTCGCTCAAACAGCTCGTCCCAGATGAGCACGTGCTGGCGCGGGTCGATCGCGTGCTCCATCTGTCTTGGCTGAGGCAAGAGATCTCCGACTGCTATTGCGCGAACGACGGTCGGCCAGGCATCGATCGAGCCGCGGTACGCCTCCGGGTTTGCGCAATGGCATCGTACACGATCGCAAGCTGATGCGTGAGGCTCAGATCGACATCGCCATTCGCCGGTTTGCTGGTTATGGCCTGCACGAGCAGCTACCGCACGATTCGAGCCTGACGCGTATCCGCCAGCGCTGGGGCGAAGAGCGATTCAGGAGGATCTTTAAACATAAGGTCGAGGCCTGCCTGAAGGCCAAGATCGCAACAGCCGAAGTGGTTCACATCGATGCTTCGCTGATCCGCGCCAACGTGAGTTGGGCAGCATGTGGTGGATGTGCTGAACGAGAATCATAGCGAAGATGAAAGCGAGACTGAGAGAAAGGGCCGGCACGGCGGCAGGTACAAGAAGATCTGCACCACCGATCTGGATGCGACAATGGCCACCAATGCCCGAAACCGACGGCTGGGGCCCGCTTGCAAGCAGCACACTGCCATCGACGACAAGGTCGGCGTTATTCTGGACGCCGCGGTCACGACTTGACACACGAACGAAGGGAAGATGATCGAGCCGCAAGTCAATGAGGTTGAAGCGATTAAGGGGATCGACACCAGGTGGTCACCGCCGACGCGGGCTGCCTACGCTAAAGTCTACAGTGTGCTCGAGCGGCGCGGCATCGATGCCCTGATCCCAGGTAAAGCCGAATCAATCAAGAGTCCCGTACCGCTCGGACGCTTGCCGTACGACGCCAAGAACGACATCTTGAAGTGACCGCGAAGACGCATCTTGCGCCTCGCGCGGTCCATCAAGCACGGCCGTTTCTTTTACTCAGAAGGCGAAGGATTGCGCCCGGTGTCCACTCAAGGGCGATTGCCTATCCCAAAGGGCGGGTTAACAGAGCGGTCGTTATCGGTGACGATTATCCGGCACTGCTCCGCGCCCGCTGCCGTCGCGAGCGATGGAGTAAGGAGGATCGACGGCTCTATCAACGCCATCGCTGGCGCTCGGAGGGCGGCACGGCGAAGCCAAAACCTGGCACGGACTGGCTCGCCATACGGCGCGGTCTACCGAATATGAAGATCCAGGCCCACCTGAGCGCCGCCGCCATCAATCTAAAGCGGCTGGCAGCCGCTCTGCAGTCGCCATCGACTTTGCGGGGGCACATAGTCGAGCGGGTTGCGCAGGAAGCATACCGCGTTTCGGAATTTTCTGCAGCCCGCGACCTACCATCTTTCAGCATAGTATTCCTAGCTGGTTTTCGTGTGCAGTCCTCGACCAAAATCGTTGAAGTTCAGATCGCCCGGCAATCGGCGGCCGTCCGCGAATGATAGCCGCGCCGTCAAGATCGCCGTGATCGTTGCTTTCGAATGTCCCATCGCAACCTCATTCGTCTGGTGGTAACGACGATCCATTGAGGCTGCCATGACGAGCTCGTACAGAATGGCGCGAAAGGGTAAATCGGAGATAGCTCGAAGCTGCGCATAATCGTTCCGCATCGGTTTGTACAGTATTGCTGGCGAGAGCGCGGCGTCTGCGCTAGCCACTTCCGCAGTCTTGTCGGCTCAAGCGGGTCGTGGAGTTCGAACTCGCGCTCGCAATGGCTCGAGCGCGCCTTCGCCCCGATCTCGAGATCGCATCGTGACAACCGAATTCGTGCAGGTAAAGCAGGCAAGCATTGCCACCCGGTTCCAGCCTGTGACAAGACTGGCGGTGTGTTGGTCGTCTTAGTCGGCCAGCGTTGCTGGCGTCGTGCCTTGGTCAAATCCGCATCGTCTCGCGAGAAAGCAGTTCTATGTTGCCGTTGCACGAAGTGATGATCACCTATCCGAACTGGAGGCTGCGGTCGCAATCATAGTTTTGACATGTGCCGCTCACTTAGGCGCACAACAAAGGTCAGCCATTCGACCGTCTTGATTTGCGCCGACAGATCAAGCCATGCAATCCCTCGCGCATCTCTGGATTGATGGGAGTGTCGATTTCGATTTCGTAGGGCACTTCGATGACGGTTTCTGAATGACGCCCGTTCTTGGAGAGTGCGTATTTCAATGCCTGGTCGCGGGTTACGAAGAGGCCGCCAAAAGCGCCGTTCTGCTCGCGGACAACCCAGTTGCCACGCCTATTTCTGCCAAAAAAGACGGTTGACGTATCCACTAGTTTCATCCTGCTCCCACGCCGCGGCCGTTCGACGGGTTTCGGCCCGAGATTGTCTTATCGCTACAAGAAATAGCATAGCGCGTGCCCAGCCCATCAATGTCGATGGAGAAAGATGCCAAAGAATGGAAAGAGAATCTCCTACCAATTCTGTAGGATAGCCAGATTGACCGCGCTTTATTTTCGTTTCTCTACGAGTCATGATGTTGAAGCTTTGAGACAGCGTTGCGATGGCTTCACTGGCCTGGAGGGTGTGCGCAAGAGCGCCCGTCACTTTTCGAGGGCACCTGAAAGCGCAAGATTCGAAGGCGTTGCCCACGCGCATCCATGTACAGCCTTGGGATGCAGGAGCATCTTCCGATCAGTGTCGCCGGTAGGGGCTGCCGGCCTTTTCCTGCAATCGTCGTATGTTGCGGGTTCGTATGCTGCGCGCGCATCGGGTCCACTCACCAACTGACTGCTTGGAGCGCCGGTGCTGGTGTTCTTGCTGGTCTCGTCGGCTGTTGCGCCGTACCCGTCTCTTGACCTACGTCCTCGAAGCGGGTGAACTAAGCGGCTGAGGCACTGCGGCCACAAACTCGATCTCGAACGCGCCGCCGCGGGCCGGCTCGACCGGACCAAGCGTCGGCCGCGATTCTGCGACCACTATCGCCGGTACGAAGCCCGTTTGATAGGCGGCATGCTTCGGCTCACGGCGAACGACGCCATCGAGCAGCATTGAGCGCGAAACGCCAAGTCGCCTGCCGTCGCGCCAACCTGGCGCGGCGACCGCAAGTGTCCAGGACGATCTTGCGTTTCTCATCCTCCGACCAGTGCGCCGTTGGTCTGCGTTCATTACTTCGAGCCGCTCGACTCGGCACTTCGCCATCACGGGGGGGCACCTCCTCACAGCACCTCCGTGGCAAGATGACGGCACGAAGTATTCAAAGCGGAGGTTTCGGAGGGTTATCTTACGTGAACAGCGCCCACGCGAGGCGGGCGGCAATATGTTTGCCCATTTCCTCGACGTGGCCTATATTGTAGCCGGCAACCCAGGTGGCAAGCTTGGCACGGGCGTCATCCAGATCGAAGAACAGGGTATCGTTGAGCAGCTCATCGCGCATCCGGCCGTTGAAACTCTCGATGAAGCCATTCTGCATCGGCTTTCCCGGCGCAATGAAGTGCCAGTCGATGGCTGCGGTCTTGCTCCAGGCCAGCATGGCGTTGCAGGTGAACTCGGTACCATGGTCGGACGCGATCATTCCTGGCTTGCCACGTCGTTCGACGATCGCCGTCAGTTCGCGGCGACGCGCTGTCCTGAGATCGACGTATCCGAAATGGCCCCCAGAAACTCTTCGGTCACGTCGTCGACGATGTCGAGAATGCGGAAGCGCCGGCTGTTGGCGAAGTGTTCGTGGACGAAGTCCAGCTGCCAGCGTGCATTGGGCTTAGCTTCCACTAGGATCGGGGCCCTCGTCCCCACGGCCTTGCGGCGCGGACGGTGAGCCCTTCCTCGCGATAAAGCCCGGGATCCGGTTGAGCCCCGATGGTTCTCCCTCCCGCCGCAGCAAGACGAACAGCCGGCGGTAGCCGAAACGCCGCCGCTCGTTGGCGAGATCCGCAACCGGCCGCGCAGAGCTGTGTCTGGAGGGCGGCTGGAGCCGTAGCGGATCATCTTCCGGTCCGCGCCGACAATCGAACAGGCCCGCCGTTCCGACAAGCTCATGACCGTCTGCAGATGCGGGACCGCAGCGCGCTTGGCGGCGGGCCCTACCATTGATTTTGGAAGAAGCTCGCGAAGGGCGGCCGCATCGAGCATCTGCTCGGCCAGGAGCTTCTTCAGCTTCCCGTTCTCCTCTTCTAGCGCCTTTAACCGTTTGGCCTCGGAAACATCCATGCCGCCGAATTTGGCCTTCCAATTGTAGATCGTCGCCTCGGAGATTGCATGCTTGCGAGCCAGGTCAACCGTCTTTGCCCCAGCCTCATGCTCCTTCAGCACCGCGATAATCTGCTCTTCCGTGAACCCTGCTGGCTTCATCTGTCCGTCCTTCTTCTGAGGCCGGCAAACTGGATCGTTTTGGTTAGAGTTTTCGGACAGATTCCTGGTACGAGCGAAGGACGAAAAGGTCTTAAGGTTTCGGAAAGTCAAAACGCGATCATTCTCAAAGCAGAAGGATGGAATGCCTGTGGCGGACTGGAAGAAGTACAACAGACTGCTGCCCACGAGATGCATCGGTTGGAGGCAGATCAAGAATAGAACGCGAAGCTGCGGAAGGCAGTCGCCGATCTCAGCAACGAGATGCTGCAACACGCCATCCACCGAAAGCTCTGAGGTAACCGTCAATCTCACGTCCGGCAATCTCCGCGTACGAAACCAAAGGAGGAAGCAGAACGTGCTTACGTAGCAAGAACTAAGCAATCGTCAGGCGGCGTATCAATTCCAATCCGGTATCGATGTCCTCAAAATCGGTATTGGCGTCGCCACAGGTTACTACGCAACATTAATTAATCAACTAGAATTGATCGTCTTGAGGGAGGAGACATACTCATGTGTCGCATGAAGTTCTCATGGCTGATTCTGCTGCTCGCATTGCCTGGTTTTTCGCCCTCGGCACATGCAGGAGCCGACGACGCCCTGCTTACTTCGATCCGCAAGACGGGCGAAGTCAAAGTCGCAATGGGATCGGCGCCCCCTTGGATGTTTGTTTCTCCAACGGGAGAGCCCAAGGGTATTACAGTTGACTTGATGAACAAGGTCCTCAAGGGCATGGGCCTGCCAACGCTTACGCCGGTGCTCACGGCGTGGGACGCCATGATTCCTGCACTGCAGGCCCGCCAGGTCGACTTCGTGGCCCCTGGCCTGAACGTCACCGAAGAACGCTGCAAAGTGTTGGTGTATTCCGCGCCCACTTTCATCATGCATGACGCGCTGTATGTCCTGCCGGACAATCCGAGGCAGCTTGCGAGTTACGCGGATGTGGCGCGCAACCCGGATGTCAAGCTGGCCGTGGTCACAGCGTCTACTCAGCAAGCATACGCGTTGTCCCATGGAATAAAGCCGGAGCAACTCGTGCGCGTCACTGACATTCAAGCTGGTGCTGCGACAGTGACCGGCGGCCGGGCAAATGCGTTTGCAGTCGGCCAATTCAGTATCGCTGATCCTGAGCAGAAAGGCCTGCACAGGGAGGTGGACAGCCAGTCTCCGATCAGTGTGCTCGGCGTCGCGTTCCGTAAAGAAGATGTGCGTTTTCGCGACGCCTTCAACGAGCAGCTTAACTTGTTGCGTGGTAACGGCGTGATGAAGGAGCTCTACGCCGGTAAGGGCATCGACTGGGATACGCTCGCCAGGCTCACGAAGGTCAGCGACGTCATGCCAAGCTGCGAGTGAGGAATGATGGCCGTCCTGGAGTATTGGCCTGTACTCTTGCAGGGCCTGTGGGTCACCGTGTGGGTCGCATGCTGCATCATCCTTGCTGCAGCACTCGGCGCGCTCATTCTCGGCCCGCTGCGGCTCTCCAGCTCCCGAGCGGTGCGAATAGCGTCGATCCTCTTTATCGAGTTCATTCGCGGTCCGTCGGCGCTGGTTCTCCTGTTCTGGGTGTTCTATGTGCTGCCGCTGATGCCGGGGATGCCGCAATTAAGTCCTCTGTTGGCCTCGATCCTCGTGCTGTCGCTCGATGGAGCGGTATACGGCGCCGAAATCGTGCGTGCTGGCGTTGAGGCCGTGCATCGCGGGCAAACCGATGCGTGCCATGCACTTGGGTTGAACAAAACGCAGAGTCTCACGAAGGTGGTTTTGCCGCAGGCGCTTTCACAGATCGTGCCTGGTTTCGGCAGCCTGGCGAGGGACATGGTCAAATGGACCGCGATCGTGAGCTTCGTTGGCGTGCATGACGTGCTCTACGTTGCGAACAATGTTCGCGGCCAAACGTTCGAGACGGTCACTGTCTATTGCCTGGTTGCTGCGGCTTACTGGATGCTGTGCCTGCTTTGCGCTGCTGCTTTTCGCGCGCTCGAACATGCGCTTCCGCTGAACCGTGCCTTGCGGGCCGCGCGCGTCTCGGTGCAGGTTCGAGCCAGCGCGGATGCGCTGACAGGAGCCGCTCAATGACGTGGGATTGGAGCTACGTCCTGCAGATCCTGCCGCGCTTGATGGTGGGTGTTTGGTACACCGTCCTGGTAACGTTTGCGAGCTCGGCGATTGCGCTAATACTCGGTCTCCTTCTTGCGATCCTCGAGAGCGTGAGTACCAAGGTCGGGCGAGCTTTCGTGCGCTTCCTGCTTGAGCTCTTCCGGGGAGTGCCGATCCTTGTGCTGCTGTATTTCGCTTTCTATGTCCTGCCGGAGGCGGGGCTCACGTTTCCGGCAATGCCCATTGGCATCGGCGTGTTGGGTATCGTCTATGCGGCTTTCTGCTCGGAAGTGTACCGCGGCGGCCTGATTACGATCCCCGCCGAACTGCGCGACGCGTGTGTGGCGCTCCATTTGAGTTCGTATGTTACATGGCGTTGCGTGCTCGTTCCGCTCATGATCAAACGATCTATCCCGGCCCTGCTCAACTACGTACTCGGGCTGTTCCGGACAACGGCGTTCTTGTTTGCCATCGGAGTACCTGTGCTGCTGGGCGAGGCTCAAGAGGTTGGAACCGAAAGCTTCCGTTACCTTGAGCCCTTCACCGTCGCAGGCGTCATCTATATCGCCATGAATTTCCCGTTCCTCTATCTCCTCTCCCGATTCAAGGACGAGCATGTCTAGCACCGTGGAATTTAGCCAGGCAGCACCTTTCGCGCACGCGGCGGCTGCAGCTTACGCAGTACATGAATCCACTCCTAAATCAAAACAGGCCATGTGGGCTATCGAATTCGAAAAGGTCTCGAAATCATTCGGCGCTCACAGCGTTCTGATCGATCTCGACCTGCAAGTGCAGCCAGGCGAAAAGGTCACGCTGATTGGCCCGAGCGGCTCGGGAAAGACGACCGTGTTGCGTCTGGCAATGACGCTTGAGAAGCCCACCAGCGGCGATATCCAGGTTTTCGGAGAAAGCATCCTCTTCGATGCAGCGGGCAAACCGCTCTCGGGCTTGCAAGAAGCGCGAATCCGACGCCGGTGCGGCATGGTGTTCCAGCAATTCAATCTGTTTCCGCATTTGACTGTGCTGGAGAACCTGATCTTAGCGCCAACGACTGTGCTGGGTCAGTCCAGGGCACAGGCTGAGAAGAGCGCGCTGGAATTTCTGCGCATGGTCGGACTGGAGAGCAAGGTGCATGCATATCCAGCTCAGCTGTCCGGAGGTCAGCAGCAACGCATCGCGATCGCGCGGGCGCTAATCTTGAAACCCGAGATACTCCTGCTCGATGAAATCACATCGGCCTTGGACCCTGAACTCGCTGGCGAAGTTCTCGACGTCGTGCGGGCTGTCGCGAATGAGACGAAGGTCACGCTGCTGATCGTCACGCACGAGATGCGGTTTGCACGCGAAGTGTCCGACCGCATCGCCGTGTTTGACGCTGGCCGCATCATCGAGCAGGGCTCGCCAGACAAGATCTTCACAAATCCCGAATGTGAGCGCACACGCGCATTCCTGCAGTCCGTCCTGAACCATTGAAGGTCTTCCATACCCATGCAGATCATTTCCGACCTCGTCCGAGCCCGCGCCCAGGATAGCGGCCAGCGTGTGTTCTGTTCTTTCCGAGGGCAACAAACCACCTTTGAACAACTGCGCAACGGCGTCCAGGAAATGGCCGGCGCTCTGACGGAAGCTGGCATCAGGCCGGGCGATCGGGTTGGCCTCATGATTGGTCCTTCGGTTGAGCACATCGAGCTGTTTCTCGCAGTTTCATGGATCGGCGCGATCGCTGTGCCCTTCAGCATCCACTTGAAGGCAGCCGGACTTGAGCTACAGCTCAACAGCTGCAGGCCACGCGCACTGCTTGTCAACCGCGTGCATTCCGATTCCATTCGGCAAGCCTTGTCTGCGATGCCCCATCGCCCGTTGGTAGTGTGGTTCGAGGATGGTGTCGATCGTCAGGGTGAGTTCCACCTCGATGCGCTTCTGCGCACCAGCCGCTCATCGCGCGTCGCTGTCGCGCGATCCCTGGATGACCCGTACGTGATCGGCTACACGTCGGGCACCACAGGCGCACCGAAGGGGGCTGTAGTGTCGGAACGGTATTTCTGGATCGGCGCAAAGAATGCCGGCATTCTCTCGGATGCTCAACGCGACGACACGTTTTTTCTGTGGGAGCCCTTCTATCACGGCGCGATGTTGACAGTCGCGATCGCTCTACAGCAGGGGCTGCGCACTCACATGGTGGAGCGTTTCAGTGCCTCACGGCTATGGGACCAGATCGCGGAAGCTGGCGCAACCAAATTCCATTATCTGGGCGGCATGGTCAACATGATCTTGGCGCAGCCGCAGGTCGAAAGCGAACGGGATAATCGGGTGTCGATCGCGTGGGGGGGCGCGTGCCCGGTGGACAGCTGGCGTAAATTCGAAGATCGATTCCAACTCAAGGTACGCGAAGGATATGGACTTACTGAGGGGCAAAATTTCACCCACATAAATTTGCGCGGCGTAGTTGGCTCGATGGGCACCCCAATCGAGGAGCTCGATAGCTGGATTGCTGATGATCAAGGTAAGCCCGTTGGCCCAGGAGTAATTGGAGAAATCGTGCTCAAGCCCAAAGTCGCGGGCGTTGGCATGACCTGTTACTACGGAGAACCGGAGAAGACTGCTGAGGTGCTGCGGGCCGACGGATGCATCTATACCGGTGATCTGGGTATGACCGACGAAGCCGGCAACTACTTCTTCAAGGGCCGGAAAAAGGATGCGATGCGCCGCCGCGGCGAGAACGTCTCAGCGTGGCAAGTCGAACGTGTGATCAATGCCGCGCCTGAAGTGGAAGAATCGGCGGTCGTCGGAGTCGATTCCTCTCTGGGAGAGCAAGAGATCCTGGCAGTCATCAAGCTGCGCAAAGGAGCGAAGCCGGATCCGCTCACGATCGTGAAGTTCTGCGACGAGCGGCTCGCCTATTACCAAGTGCCGCGGTTCTACCAATTCGTAGATGAACTACCGCGTGGCCCGTCACAACGGATCAAGAAAAACGAAATTATCGTCGATATCGAGAACGCATGGGACGCCGAGAAGGCCGGTGTGAAACCGACGCGAACTGTTTAAGGAGCCAACAATGAAAAAAGGCCAGAAATTTCCTCATCATCCCGACGATCTACTGTCGACTATGCACGAGCGGATACTCGTGCTTACCTTCAATAGGCAGGAACGCTACAACGCCTGGACCGAAGCCTTGCGCGATGAACTCACGCGCAGGCTACTCGAAGCGGACAACGACGCGAATGTCGACGCGCTCGTGATTACAGGAGCTGGCGACAAGGCGTTTTGTGCCGGGCAGGACCTTGGTGAATCGGAAGAAGAGTCAGACGAAGCGCACATGGAGTTGTGGGTGCAGCGGCTCACCGCGTGCTATGATGCCGTCAGGGAGTTCAGCAAGCCGCTCGTGGCTGCAATCAATGGTGTGGCAGCGGGCTCAGGTTTCCAGCTGGTGCAGTTTTGTGATTACACCGTCGCCCACCCGGCGGTGAGACTGGGCCAAACCGAAGTGAGCTCCGGGATTCCGAGCGTCTTCGGCACGTGGCTGATGTGGGAACGAATCGGCAGCCGGGCCTACGAGCTTTCGCTCCAGGGCCGTCTCATGGAAGCTGAAGAAGCAAAACAACTTGGCTTCATCAATGAGATGGTGGAGCAATCTAACGTGCTCGATGCTGCATTGAACGCTGCCCGCCGTTTGGCCAAGCTACCTCGCGTAGCATACAGGATCTCGAAATCCGCGAACCGCCAGTTCGACCAGGAGCGCTATACCAACGCCCTCAGAATGTCCGTTGCTGCGTTGCGGGAAGCGTTTGAGACCGGCGCCCCCCAAAAGGAGATTAGTGAGTTCTTCGAGAGCCGACGTACCCGGAACACTGGCGCACAGGGCTTTTGACCAGCGCGCGGTGTCAAAAGTTGAAAAATTCCTCCACAGGCCGGAAGATCGTCCTTCGGAAATCATAAGCGAGTCATGCTGCTCAATAGGCCACATAGTTATAACGCCTGGTCGGAGGCACCGCGCGATCAGTTCACGCGCAAGCTGCATTCAGCTGACAGTGACCCCGTCGTCGACGCGGTGATTATCACATGGACAGGAAACGATGCGTTCTGCGCTGGTCAAGATCTGTACGAAAGGCAAGAGAGCTCCGGCGGCGGCTATATTGACTCGTACTCTCAGCGCATTTCGGCGGGCTACGAGGCCCTCAAAGGCTTAGGGAAGCCACTCATTGGTGCGCTGAACGGCGTTGCGGCGGGGTCGGGTTTCCAGCTCACTCACTTCTGTGACTATGTGATCGCGCACCCATCGGTGAGGGTCGGCCAGACGGAGGTCAGCGTAGCCATACCGAGCATCTTTGGCACCTGGCTGATGGGGGAGCGGATCGGCAGCCGGGCCTGCCAATTGGCACTGCAAGGGCGCCTAATGGACGCTGAAGAAGCAACGCAACTCGGTTTCATAAACGAGTGGAGCAGTCTAAAACGCTCGATGCTGCATTGGAAGCCGCCGGCGGTCTTACCAAGCAATCGCAGGGCGCGTTCAGAATCTCGAAAGCGGCCAAATGCCAGTTTGACCAGGAGCGCTACTCAAATTCGATTGAAGATGCCCCTAATGACTCGCACGAGACGTTTCCCAAAGGGAAACGCTCAATTGTGGAGCGCCGGCGCGGTGAAAAGCGGATACGTACGCCACCTGAGGAGCAATAAATGGCCGCAACGCCTCTCTACCTGAACGCCAGCGCTGTTCGCGCCTGTCTTTCCGATGAGGAAGTCTATGAGATCGTCAGCAGTACGCTACGCCAGTTGAATACTGGACCAGTCGTGAAAGGACCGAAGGCGGGTTTTAGTGTCGAGATCGACGGAGAGACCTACTATATGGGAAGCTTGGCCGGTTGCGTACTCTCAAGCTCTGCGGCCGGGCTCAAATGGTTCGTCGTGCCGGGCAAGAACCGGCCACGGAATTTGCCGCGCGTGCCGGCAACGATTCTGATCTGTGACGCAAAGACTGGACTGCTCGACGGCGTGCTCGATGCCACGCAGCTGACCTGTGATCGGACGGCTGCGATGGCTGTTGCCGCAGCGTTTGCATGTGGACAGCGCCCACTGAAGAGTGCCGCGGTCATTGGGGCTGGCCACATAGGCCGTGCCCTCGTGAAGTTCTTGGCGGCGACGCAAGCTCTCGATCACATCGCCGTGGGGGCACGGACAGAATCGAGCGCACGGGAAGTGTGTGAACATGTAGCCTCATCTCTTTCACGAGATGTTGGGCTCTGGGCGACCTCGGACGTCCGTGAGGCTGTTCGTGACGCTGACGCCGTTTTCACTGCCACAGCCGCGTCCGAAGATAGCGATCTTGTCCGTACAAAGTGGCTCAAAGGCGACGCGATCGTATGCTCGCTTGGCTCACGGCGAGAAGTCGACCTCGACCTTCTCACTCAAGCCTGGATCGTCGCTGATGAACCTGAAAACGTGCAGATGCGGAGCAGCAATTTTCGCGAGGGCGGCGTAGCGTGGGGACGAATTGCAGGTGACGTCGGCAGCCTGATGTCAGGCCAGCTTCGCCTTCCCGAGAAGCAAACCAAAATCTACCTCGCCCTAGGAGGACTTGGCGTTCTCGATGTGGCATTAGGAGCCCGCGCGCTCTCGAATTCGAGGCTTAAGGGCCTCGGAATTCCACTCGAACCAAGCGGACTATAGCGGTGGCCAACTTGGACGCGCTGGTCAGGGCTGCCGGTATGGCCGGCCCAACACCAAGTCTGGCTCTCCAGCACCGTGGTCTCAAAGTCTTTGATACCGGACCAGCGCGCTCGCCGGCCCGGCGCCGTTTTGGCGATGCAAGCTGGGCGCGAGCTCCTGGCTCGAGTCGCGTTGGCCTAGGATGCTTCGACGTCGGTTTCGGGTGCTCTCGGTGGCATGGAGAGCGTTTGCTACCGGCACGTGAATGTCGACCAGGAATGAGAACAGCCAACGAGCTTTTATATGTAGCTCAATACGAGCGCTTGCGCTCGAGATGGAAGACATGTCCGTTTGGGGATCATGGTCCGGCAACGACAGATGGATGACCGCCATTGCGGTGATTGGCGGTGGCAATATGGCCGATGCCCCGGTCGCCGGCCTCGTAGTCGCTAAAGGATGTCCGTGTTCTCGTGAAGCGAAGGGCCGTAGCGCTACAGCCTACAGCCCCGGAGCTGGGTATACCACCTCGCGACCAAACAGCATCTAGACCGTCAAATTCCGCCGGAACGTCTCTTATCCGACACCATGACCGCCGCATTGTCGCGCTGATCTCGCTGGCTGTCGCGTTCGGAGGCGCGGCTGCACTCACGGCGCTCGCTTGGCTCGGCTTGGTCACGCCAAGCGTTTTGCTGGCTCTCTGCTTTGCTATCGGCAGCGGCATGGCGCTGATGGGACCGGCCTGGCAATCCTCGGTCAGTGAGCAGGTGCCCCCAGAGACGCTGCCTGCCGCCGTCGCATTGAACGGGATCAGCTACAACATTGCGCGCAGCGTGAGTCCCCCAATGGCCGTATTGTTGTTGCGGCGTCCGGCGGAGTGGCGGCCTTTGCGCTTAACGCCTTGCTTTACTTACCGCTAATCCTCGCGCTCTTGTCATGGAAACGGGTCGCCGAACACTCACGTCAGCCGCCTGAAAAGCTTAATCGCGCTATTGTTTCCGGCGTACGCTACATTGCCAATTCCCGATCGATCAAGATCGTGCTGACTCGTGCCATGGTCACGGGTGTGGTCGGCGGCGCGATCATTGCGTTGATGCCGCTGGTGGTGCGGGATCTCCTGCATCGCGGCGCCCAGACCTACGGCATTATACTCGGCGCCTTTGGCTTGGGCGGAGTGATCGACGCGCTCAATATCACAGAGGTCCGGAAGCGCATGAGCGGCGAGGCCGCGATACGGGCCTCCGCGCTCTCAATGGGGGGCAATTGCCGCCGTTGCGATGAGCGGCGAGCCGGTATTGACCGAAGCCGCGCTGGTTCTGGCGGGGGCGATATGGATGATGTCCTGGGTACTGTTCAACATTGGCGTGCAATTGTCGGCGCCACGTTGGGACATGGGGCGTTCGCTTGCTGCCTACCAGGCGGCCAGCTCAGGTGGCATTGCCGTCGACAGCTGGGGCTGGGGCTATTTGACCGATTCCGCCGCGCTCCTGATTGTGACAGCCTTGATGACAATTTCGCCCCTCTTTGGAATCCGGCTCCGCATGCCACGCATCAGCGCGCCTTACGAAGAGGCTGAGGTGGTTGAGCATCCCGAGGTGCCGCTGGCCTTGACGGGACGCAGCGGACCCGTGGTGGTTGAGATAGAATATCGGGTTGCACAGGAAAATGCGCAACCTCATGCAGGATGTCCAGCTTTCCCCCCAACGTACGGTACCTACGGCTGGTCGATTGCGCGCGACATCGCCGATCCCGAATCGTCGACCGAGCGTTACCACTGCCCGACCTGGTTCGACTACTTGCGCCAGCGCAACCGCTCGACCCAGTCAGAGCGCGCAATGGAACATCAGGCAATTGCTTTTCACATCGGCTCCAACCCGGTACGTGTCCGCCGCATGCTAGAGCGGCCGTTCGGCTCGGTAAGATGGAAGGATGACACGGCCTGATCGCGCGGCCGGGCGAAGTGCTGCCGGTGGTTACAAGCCCGGCGGGAGGCAGTACTTAGCCTTCCGTAAGCCAATCTGAACAACGCGTCTGGGGCGGCGAGTTGGCAGCTAATTTGGGCTCCGCCGCTGCCTGGTGAGCCTGTTAGCGTGCGGGTACCTCGACCGCGCCTAGGACGGCGCCGGCCACAAAATCTTAAGAGAGCCAGAGCCGGCATCCTTATTCTCAAGCGGAATGACATGGGACCTAAAACTCAATTGCGGGGCCGATATGTGCCCGCTAGATTCGCAGCTCAACATCACCTGTGGTGCGCGATGGAATGAGTCGCACGGCTAGAGTCGGAGAGGGCGGGTGCTCAGTCTGTGGCAACGCGATGAACAATAGCAGCCAGACGGACGTGGACGCGAAAATCGCCTCCCAGCATGAGACTAAGGTCGCAGTCATTGGCGCCGGCATCGTGGGGCTGATGACGGCGCTAGAAATTCAGCGGACAGGGCGGCGCGTGGTCGTCATCGATCCGGGCGAGCCAGGCGGCAGGCAAGCTGCATCCTACGGCAACGCCGGATGGATCAGCCCCTCAGCGATCATGCCGGTCTCGGTGCCCGGACTTTGGCGTCAGGTGATAGTATACTTGATGGATAAGTCTGGGCCCTTCGTAATCCGCTGGGCATATTTGCCCCGTCTACTGCCTTGGCTCCTCAGGTTTCTCTGGGCCGGTCGGAATTGGAAGAAGGTTGAAGAGTGTGCAAAGCTGCGCTTCGAGCTGTCGCGACACAGTCCAAGAGACCACCAAAATATTGCGGCCGAGGCGGGCGTCGGCCATCTCATTGAACAGAAGGGGCTGCTATCCGTCTGCCGGAACAAATCAGAGTTTCTCGCTAACAGCTTCGCATGGAACATGTGCCGGCGGCTTGGGGTGAAAATCACCGAATTCGATGCGGCCGATCTCCGAAGACTCGAGCCGAATATCTCTGAACGCTACCAGTATGGCGTACGGATCGATGAGGGCTGTCACTGTACGGACCTCGAAGCCTACTGCCGAGCGATTGCCGAACTGATTCAAGAGCGCGGCGGAGAGTTTATTCGGGGAAAAGCAACGGGCTTTGAAATTTCGGACGGTTGTTTGAAGGGCGTAAACATTGCCGGACGTGCCGTGGAATGCACGCAGGCCGTGGTGACAGCAGGCATTGGTTCGAGAGAATTGGCGGCCGCCGTCGGTGTTCGTGTTCCGCTCGAATCGGAGCGTGGATACCATGTCGTAATTGCAGAGGGGGGGAATACAATCACCCACCCGATAATGCCGTCTGATGGCAAAATGGGTATCACGCCAACACGGCAAGGGTTACGCATCGCGGGTCAGGTAGAGCTTGCAGGTGTCAAAGCTAGTCCCGATTGGCGGCGCGCAGAGCTTCTGCGTCAGTTCGTACCGCGTGTTTTTCAGGCGCCGTTCGAATCCGATGAGGCAATTGATCGATGGATGGGGCATCGCCCCTCTACACCTGACGGCCTGCCATGCATCGGCGCCACCCGCTCCTGCCGCGGCTTGTTTTACGGATTTGGCCATGGCCACACAGGTCTGACGCAAGCACCGGCGACGGCTAAGCTGCTTGCAGCACTCGTCGCGGGGCAGGAGCCTCAATGCGATTTATCTGCGATGAGCGTCCATAGATTTTGAACAAAGTCATTGTGATGGCAGTCGGCAAGCGCTGGATGAACCAGCATTGCCCCCGAGAGTAGCTGCTGAAATCTCACGTTCGGAAGGCGCGGGGTGGTTTTTACGGGCTATCGCGACAACACGGCTGCGCTCGCCTCAACCGGCCATCAACGCAGTTAAAGATCAGTCCTTCCGAGCGCGAGCGCGGCATACAACGCTAGCGGTGTTATGGCAGTGAAACGGGCGGAGGGTGGCTTTTGCGCTAACGCAGGCTGCCGCTCGGCATGGTAGAAGCAGACGGTTGCTTTACGCCTGGCGACGCGTGACGCGTCGGCTGCAAGCAATCACCGGACTGCCTATTTTGTCCTGCCGAACTGAGGCGCCCGCGCGCCGGGTTTTGGCCGCCGCGGTTTCCATTGCGACACCAATCGTTCGTAGCTTCGCTCCGCCTGGGCGGCAATCAACATCTCACGGGCGCGCAGCGCCTTGATGTTGTAGGGATAGGCTGGTTCGCGGGTGCGGCGGTCGGGACTGGGAGCCGCCCATCACAGTCGCATCAGCAAGATCGGCCGCAGTCACGGGCGCGCCATGCTGCGGCCTTGGCCTCGGCCCAGGCCGCCTCGACCCGTCCACTGCATGCGGCGGATGTCCAGCTTGAAGTTGCATCGCGCGGGTCTTGTTAGCGACCAGCGCCGGGCGCGCCCACAGGTAATCCTCGCCCTTCGTCACCAAATGCCAGCAGAGCACCGTGAGCTTGCGAGCCACGGCCACCGCGGCGACCTGATGGCCACGCCGGGCGCGCCGGGTTCAGCCCGAAATAGCTCACCAGCTTCCGAGGGCTGTAGAACCGGCTGATGTCACCGATTGCCGCCACTATGCCGGCGGCGACCGCCAGATTGACGCCGGTGATCGTCATCAATCTGTTGCCCGCGAGATCGTCGATGGCGTCCTGCGCGATCTCACGGTCGAGCAGAGCCAGGTCTTCCGCCAGCCGATCAAGCTCACGGACATGCCGATCGATGGCCGCGCGCGGTGAGGCTCAATGAGGAGATCCGGCGGCGCACTTATGTGGTGCGGATCTTCCCCAATGCCGAGAGCTGCTTGCGGCTGGTGCGCGCCTTGACCGTCGAGCGTCACGAGACTTGGCTCGAGGATCATCGCTATCTGAACATGGACCTGCTGAAGGAACACAAGAAGGAGGCACTACGCCAGGCGGCCTGACGATGCTCAGGCCCACCAAGGGGATGCACGCCGCCCCTCTCCACCGCCGTCGCTCGCCAGCGCAACGCTTTGGGCAAGCGAGCGACGACGGCTCCGAGGGGATGGGTCGGCCGGACCCATGTTCAATATTGCTGAATTTGACGCACAGAACGGCCCCGCGATCAACCTCATTCTTCGCTGCTCGCCGGCAGGCGGCGAGCGGCCTCGGGCACCTCATAGTTGTAAATTATCTCCCCGGTCTGCAGCGGTTTCCGCGAGCAGCCAATCCCGGAAGACGATTAGGGGCGGGTGCGTTGTTCGCTCGGGGGGCCATACCAAATAGTAACGCTCCGCGCTTTCCATTGGCAGGTTGAGAGCGCGAACGAGTTTGCCGCTCGCCAACTCGTCCTGAATAAGGAAGGTTGGCAGCAGTGCGACGCCCACGCCGACGAGAGCGGCCTGGGAAACGGTGGCAAATTGATCGAAGTACATTGTCTGTCCAGATCCACCCGCTATGTTCTGAGCCGCGAACCACTGCTCCCAGGCGTTGGGCCGCGTCGAGATACTCAGCCGCGGTGCCTTCTTCAGATCACCCGCCGCGCGAAATCCGTACTGCTTCTTCAGCTCGGGGCTGCAGGCCGGGATAACCTGCTCGGACCGCAACAATACCATCTCAACGCCGGGCCAATCCTGCGGTCCGAAATGGATAGCTGCGTCCAGAGCCTCGGTTCGGAAATCGAAGTAGGTCAGGCGCGTTGCAAGATTTATGGTGATCCCCGGATTCTGCGTTAAAAACTTGGGAAGGCGCGGCGCCAGCCAGCGCGTGCCGAAGGTTGGCAAAATCGCGAGATTGAGCGTGCCGCCTCTAGGATTGGCCCGAAGGTTGAATGAGGCGGTGCTGATCTTGCGCAACGCTTCGCGAATTTCTCGCGCATAAGCTTCACCAGCAGTAGTCAAGCGGATGGACTGGCGTTCACGGGTAAAGAGTTCGACCTCGAGCTGCTCCTCAAGAAGCTTGATCTGCCGGCTGACCGCGCTCTGGGTAAGGCTCAGCTCCCTGGAGGCCAGGGTGACGCTGCCTGTTCTGGCGGCTGCTTCAAATGAGGCTAGCAGCGCGGTCGACGGCAGGAAGCGGCGGGGCGTGTGCATGTTCATTCCATGTAAGAATGATCTCTTGAGGAAAGATCGTTTGATTGCATTGAAAACACAACAATAATCTCTGTGGCCACATACCAAATTTGTATGTGCCGGTGGGGCATTTTGGCAGCGAGAGAATCGGTGATGGAGCGAGTGATGGCTGCGGCAATCTCATCCGGATGACATCCGCGATCTGTTCTCGGTCGCGATGCCCGGCATGTATCGCGCGGAGGTCCCGCGTGGGACGCTTCTCGAGCTTTTCGCTGATGCCGAGGAGCCTGGAGAATTCCAGCTAAATCTCGGGGCCGACGAGCAGAAAAACTGCGCTGCGCAATCCAATCAGGCTCAGTTTCAAGCCGCGCTAGGTGTCGTGGCCTCGAAGGGTTGGAGCTAAACGAACAAGCGGAGAGAGCTTTGCCGGAGCGAGTGCTGAAGCAGCTTAGGTCTCTCGAGATGGCCTTGGCCTAAGCAGAAACTCAATTTACGCGCGCGCTGCTTTCAGCCGGCCAATTGACTTTGATATGCAGCCAATCACAGAGGTCTGCAAAAAGTTTAAAATTAACGCTTCACGGGAAAACCACCATGTCAGCTTCAACGGAAGTGCAAGCCCACAATCCCAATCTGTCTGGCGAAGTCGATAGCCTGCTCGCCGAACTCGGCGTCAGCCGGATCCGCTATAAAGATGGTCCGCTCAATGTGCATACCCCTATCACCGGGGAAATTATCGGACAGGTCGCGGAAACAAGCCCGAGCGAGGGGCTCGCTGCAATCGAAGCAGCGCATAGGGCTTTCCGCGCTTGGAGATTAGTGCCCGCGCCAAAGCGGGGCGAACTCGTACGGCTGCTTGGCGAAGAATTACGGGCCAACAAGGAGGCGCTCGGCCGGCTGGTTTCGATCGAGGTAGGCAAGATCGTCTCGGAAGGACTTGGCGAAGTCCAGGAGATGATCGATATCTGTGATTTCGCCGTGGGGCTGTCTCGCCAGCTGTATGGACTTACGATTGCTACCGAACGGGCTGAGCACAGGCTGATGGAGAGCTGGCATCCGCTCGGCGTGACCGGAATCATCTCGGCATTCAATTTCCCAGTCGCAGTGTGGGCGTGGAACGCAGCACTTGCGCTGGTGTGCGGCAACACCATTGTCTGGAAACCCTCGGAGAAGACGTCATTGACGGCGCTTGCAACGGAGGCGCTGCTTGAACGTGCGCTAAAGAGATTCGATCCCGATGGTGGGGTCACGCAAGGCCTGTCAGCAGTATTGTTCGGGGCGCGCGAAATTGGCGAACTCCTCGTTGACCACCCAAAGGTCACGCTGGTATCGGCCACCGGTTCGACAGATATGGGCCGCGCGGTCGGTCCACGGCTTGCAAGACGCTTCGCGCGAGTGATTTTGGAGCTCGGCGGTAACAATGCGGCGATTGTTGCGCCTACCGCCGACCTCGACTTGGCGCTCCGCGGTGTTGCCTTTGCTGCTATGGGAACGGCTGGCCAGCGCTGCACGACCCTGCGCCGGCTGTTCGTGCACGAGAACGTTTACGACGCCTTCTTGCCGCGGCTGAAGCGCGCCTATGCGTCCGTCACGATCGGAACCCCGCTTCATGCGGGCACCCTAGTCGGTCCCTTGATTGATGAAGCCGCGTATCGCGCTATGCAAACTGCACTTAAAGCAGCGAAAGCCGCAGGCGGGACCGCGCATGGCGGTGAACGTGTTGCCGTCGACGGAGCGGTTGCCGCCTACTATGTCCGCCCCGCCCTTGTCGAGATGCCGGCGCAATCCGGACCGGTCGAGCACGAAGCTTTCGCGCCTATACTTTACGTGATGAAGTACAGTGACTTTGAGACTGCGCTCGAGTTACACAACGCTGTTGCGCAGGGCCTTTCTTCCTCGATTTTCACCAATGACTTGCGTGAAGCCGAAACCTTCCTGTCGGCGCGTGGCTCAGATTGCGGCATTGCCAATGTGAATATTGGTCCGTCAGGTGCGGAGATCGGCGGTGCATTTGGCGGCGAGAAAGAGACAGGCGGCGGGCGGGAAGCCGGATCCGACGCATGGAAGTCTTATATGCGCCGCGCGACGAACACAATTAACTACGGCCGGACGCTGTCGCTCGCGCAAGGCGTCAAGTTCGACGTGATCTGATGGAGAACTAGTCGTGAATGCTCCCCTTCAAGTACGATCGTCGGAGTTTCGACCGGCGAGCCGTCTTGCGCCGATCGGCGTCTCCGAGATCCTGAAGATTACAAGCCTCGCCAGCGACCTCAAGCGAGACGGCAAGGACGTCATCGTCCTTGGGACGGGCGAGCCTGATTTCGATACGCCAGATCACGTCAAGGAAGCCGCCAAACGCGCGATGGAGGCTGGCGCGACAAGATACACCGCGCTCGATGGTACCCCTGAGCTGAAAGCCGTGATCCGCGCGAAATTTGAGCGCGACAATAGCATCGAGTTCGCGCAGGACGAAATTACGGTGTCAGCCGGAGCAAAGCAGATCCTGTTCAATGCTATGATGGCGACGCTTGAACCCGGCGACGAAGTCATCATCCCGACGCCGTACTGGGTGACTTATGCAGATATTGTCCTGATCATGGGCGGAAAACCGGTGTTTGTGCCGTGTCAGGAAGCCAGGGGTTTTCGTCTTACCGCGGAGGATCTCGATCGCGCTATCACACCACGCACGCGGTGGTTGATATTGAACTCGCCATCCAACCCCTCGGGGGCGGCCTATTCTGATGCAGATTACCGGCCCATCCTTGATGTGCTGGTGGAGCATCCGCATGTCTGGCTCATGGCGGACGACATTTATGAGCACATCGTCTACGACGAATTTCGCTTTGCTACCCCTGCTGCAATCGAGCCGTCGCTTCGGGACCGCATCTTGACCGTCAACGGCGTTTCCAAAGCCTATGCCATGACGGGCTGGCGGATCGGTTACGCCGGCGGTCCGAGGGCGCTCATTCGCGCCATGGCTGTCGTCCAAAGTCAATCGACCTCCTGCCCATCATCGGTAAGCCAGGCTGCCGCCATCGCGGCGCTCAATAGCCCCTCGGCCATTCTCGTCGAGCGATGCCGCTCCTTCGAGGCGCGGCGCGACCTCGTGGTTGCATCCTTGAACAGGATCGAAGGCATTACCTGTCGGGTGCCTGAAGGCGCGTTCTATACCTTTGCCAGTTGCGCGGGACTCATCGGCAGGAACTCGCCGGATGGCGCACGTATCAAGAGTGATACCGATTTCGCCGAATATCTGCTGCGCAGCGTCGGCGTCGCCGTTGTTCCAGGATCGGCCTTCGGGCTCGCCCCGTACTTTAGGATCTCGTACGGCACCTCGGCTATCGAGCTGGAGGAGGCATGCCGCCGGATTGCGCTTGCGGCGAGCCGGTTGACTTAATGTGGAGCATGGAGAAGAGCCTACGGAGCGTATGCTAGAGTTGCCCCCGTTAGACCGGACACTCGGCTGGTTTGAGTGACGCAATGTAATCCCGCGGTGAGCGGTAGCCCAGCCGGGAGTGCGGGTGTTCTGAGTTGTAATCCTCCATCCATTGGTCGATCCGCAGCAGGGCGGTGCTCGCGTCACGGATCGGGGTCACACGAACATAGTCACGCTTGAAGGTCTTGACGAACGCCTCCGCCCCATGCCGTTGCTCTCCGGGCTTTCGACCGGCGTGAAGCAGGGCTCGAGGTTCAGGGCGGCGGCAATCTCAAGGGTGCGATAGGCGGCGAAGATGGATCCATTGTCGGTCAGGCATTGCACCTTGCGCGGAGCCCGGATGTCGGCGAACCGCTGCTCGACACAGTGGACCATCATGTCCTGGATCATCTCGCCGGAGATCCCAGCCGTTGTGGCCACCCAGCTGATGACCTCGAGGTCGTGGCTGTCCAGGGCAAAGGCAACCCGCACCATCCAGTGAATTCCAGCGCGTCCGAACACCAACGTTCGTTGGAGCGGCTTGTTATAATCGTTCCGTCATGGGCCCGCGGGATGCGGGGCCCTGTATGCCGGGCCAGCAACAAGCCGCTCTTCTTCATCAGTCGGTAGACGCGCTTGGCGTTGATAGGGTTGTGGCCGGCGGATCGCCGCTCGCGCTTGAGGAGCGCGGCGATCGCGCCGGTATCCATAGCTTGGGCGGCTATCCACCAGGCGACGGATATCAGACGTGAGCTCCGCATCCCCGGCGCGGGTCTGGCGACCGCGCTTCGGACGCTTGCCACCCGCTCGCTCAACCAGGTTGGAATGGGCCACCCCGAGGGTCTCTGCAATCCGTTTCACGGGGTATCCTCCGGTGCCTGCGATCGCGACAGCAAGGTCGTTTTTTTCACCCTTGCAAGATCAAGAGCCTCCTTGAGGATCTCGACCTCCATGGTCTTGCGGCCCAGCAGGCGTTCGAGGTCTCGAACCCGTTTCCTCCAGCCGCCGGACCTCGGACGCGGCGACCACATTCTCGTCGGCCCGCACCGCTTCCTTGCCCCCTTCACTCATCAGCCGTCTCCATCGGAAGACCAGGCTCGGGGAGAGCCCATGCGACGAGCAACATAGACATGCCCGGTTGCAGCGTCTCGTTGACGGCCAAGAGCTGCTCCGTCGTAAACTGCCGCCGCCGGGCAACGCGGGTGATGACTTCCGCCTTCGAAAACGTGTCGGACATAGGCGTATGCCTAGGATTAGGCCTAGCTCCTCCGGCTAACGCCGGTGTCCGGTCGAAACGGAGGGCAGTTCATATGCATTTGGTGGTGCGGCTGTCTGGTTAAGCTTGATGACAGGTGCTTGAAGTTTTATAAGTACTTGATGGACATTAGACATTTCCGTTATTTCGTGGCAGTGGCGGAAGCCCTCAGCTTCGCGAAAGCCGCTCGCGACCTGAATATGAGCCAGCCGCCTCTTTCGAAGCGGATTGCCGATCTGGAAACGGAGTTGGGCGTAAGACTATTTGACCGGTCCAGCAAGAAGGTCGATTTGACCAAAGCCGGCGAGACATTTTTGCCGCAAGCGCAAGCTGCCGTGCGAGCATTTGATGCTGCCCTGCGTGGGGCACGGTTGTTGTCACCGAGCCACTCACGTCGCCTTCGGATCGCACTTCCGATTGAAACTTCGCGAAGCGTACTGTCAACCGTCGTATGCCGCCTGCAGCAGGAGCAGGTGGAAGTGCAGCTCGTTGAGGCGACTACAGCAGAACAACATCGTCTCTTAGGGTCTGGAGAAGTAGACATTGGTGTTCTTCGTTACCCATTCGATAAGCGCGGGTTTCGGGTCTCGGCCCCGCTAGGGCAGCCGCTCGGCGTGGTGATGTCGGCCGAGCATCCACTTGCAAAAGTGGATAGGCTGTCTCTTCACGATTTAAGACCCTATGCGCTAGTACAGTTTCAGCGCCACTTGGCGCCAGGCCTCTACGATGAACTGCTAGATCTTTGCCGAGCTGGAGGTTACGTCCCACCGCGCGTTCTGCATAGCTCCAGTATGGTGAAGGCGTTCCTCAGGACGGAGCTTGCAGTGGCGCTAGCGACGGAGCGGCTTGTGAAGCGGCGCGTTGGAGCCGAATTCGTCTGGAAACCTCTGGAAGGCTCACCAATCCATTGGTGGACATCGGTCGTCTGCAGACAAGATGAGTGCGTTGGATTAACTCGTGTGGCTGTCGATGTGATTTTTGCTTCTCTACAAAAATACGAAAACTGGGTTCCTATGCCTCGTCCGGCTTCAGTCCGGCGGACTGAGACGAAGTCCAAAGACAAAAAGCCCACGAAGCAACGCTTAGCCTCGTAAACACGCACTGAACCAAGTCAGGGACGGTCTGCTCATGTCGCCTTGTGTAAAGCTGCTATTCTAGGCCTCATTACTTGGCTCTAAACGCCTCACGCGGGCGGACAACAGCGCTGCACAGTACGTTTTGAGAATTTCATAGAGTGTTGTGGTACTGTCGCGATTGGGCCACCGGTGCTCTAATGGGAGGCCGGTCGTTTTCGCCGGCCACATTACCGATAACGTATCTAGAGACGATCTGAATCTTGAGCAGCACGAAATCACCCGGCCAACCGGTCAGTGCCACATCAACCAACGTCGCAGAGCGAAACATTTTCAGTGTTCCTGCACCATCAAGCAGGCGCAGCTAATTAGGCCGGAGCCACAGCCCTGCGCTCCGGGTGATTTTTGCGCGTTCCCGCGGCTATCCGGTGCTGATACTTGCTGGTCCCCGGCTCTTCTCACGCCTCCAAGCTTCCGGCAACTAATGCCGTGCGGAATCTTTGGTTAGTGCGCAAATCGCGAGCCGCTCCGGCAGTACGCGCAACCCTGCACGATGCACGCCACGATCTTGTTCTGAACCGTCAACGCGCAAGCACAAATCCTAACTACGAATCTTTGCCTACTCTATCGCGACGGTCGCGCGGACGAAGCTCGATGGCCTGCGCCGATCGAGCTTCGAGGAGTTCAAGTAGCCGCGGCACTTCGAAGTTGAACAGTGCCTATCTCGTTAATCGCCAGCGTTCCCGCGGTTGCGTCGCCCGTCAGCACGACCTGATATACGTCGCGAGCGCGCTCGAGAGTTTCGCGCATCTCGGACACGTCGCGCAGCACGAGGGCTGGATCTCGATCCGCGGGATCGCCGAATCCGCCGCCGCCATTGGTCGTGCCGCGCACAGCCTGACCTTTGTTAATAACCCGGACGCCGAAGCCTGGAATCCGTTCCTCCTGTCCGTCTTCATTTATGATGTATGACTCCGCGAGCGCTCCCGGCTGCCCTTCGAGCACGCCCTTCGGCGCGAACACTTGGCCGTCCGAGCTGGTGGCGACCGTCATCGCCCCTTCGCGCACACGGTAGCGTGTCTCTAAGGCCAGGCCGCCTCGTTGCGCACCAGCCCCACCACTCCCAGGCACGAGGCGTAGGTGGTCGACGATCATGGGAAACTTGATCTCGTTGATCTCGACACTATCGCGATAGGTCAGCCCCGATGCTGCGGGGATGCCGTATGTTCCCCAGCCATCAGCGTGCGGCGATGCCGGCCCCCCGTTCGAGGCTAATGTCATCTGGCTGATGTAGGGACGCCCGCCGTTTCGAAAGTCGGTGCCGGAAATGACCGCGGAGGCGACGCTCATGCATAGGCCACCTTCGGCCAATCCGATCCCCCCGCCCAACCCGGCGAGCGCAGACTGGACGAGGTTGACAAGTCGATCGGCAACATTCGTCGTAGCGATCGAGCAACTCGCCGGAAAGCGCGGAATACCTATAACGGAATTCTCGCGAAGCAATACATTGATACGGCGGAAGGCGCCAGAGTTACGAGGCAGACCGGCTCCCAGACTATGGTAAATCGCCGCCACGACGCTGCTGCGGGCGGTTGCTTCGGTCTGGTTGAAGCCGGCCTTGACGCAGTCTCCGTTGTGGCGGAGGTCGACAGTGATTTCGCACGCGGCCGGATCAACGTCGATTACAGCCTTGACCGCGACACCATCGGGCAAGAAGCCCGGCACGGGATCGTGCTTTGATTCTACGTCAAAACGGCCGCGCGGCAGGGCCGCGATTCGCGCCGCCATAAGGCGCTCGGAATAGTCGAGCCATTCCTTGACAAAAGCCTTGATCTTGGCGGTCCCATGCTCACGGCAGAGCTCCTTTAGCCGGCGCTCTGCGATACGTGCCGCGCCGAGCGTCGCAAGGAGGTCGCCGCGCCATTGCTCGGGAACGCGGATGCGGCGCATGCCCAAACGCATAACGTCGTCGATAGTGCGCCCGTTTCGTTGCAGCCGCATGCAGGGAAAGATGATCGCGCCCTCCTCGTACACGTCCTTTGCAAATGGATGGTAGGTAGTAGGCAGGCTGTTGCCGATATCGGCCTGGTGCGCCTTGGCACAAGCTGTGAAGAGATGTTCGCCATCGACAAAGACCGGCACCATGACGGTCTGGTCTGCGGGGTGCGTATTGCCCGTATAAGGATCATTGTCGATGAAAGCGTCGCCGTCTGACAAATCGTCATGCAGCCGCGCGATGTTGGCGGCTTGCATATGCGAGTTGAAGGTATGCACGGGCAGGCCGTCAGCGACGGCGACGAGTTCGCCATCGCCGGTCACAATCGAGCAAGAAAAGTCACGTCCGTTGCTCACAATCACGGAACGCGCAGAACGCAGAACCGTATTGGTCATTTCCCTGACGATCGCCTCGAATCGATTGGCCAACACGGCGGCCAAGACAGGATCGGTGAACGTAGACTGGCCTGGCTTTGGCGGCTTCTCGCTCGACGTTACACTGAGTTGGTGGTTCATCAGTTCACCTCTGTAGTTTCAGGATGTAGCTGCCGGTAGGGGAGAGGCAGGCGGATGCGTTCGGTGGTACGACTATGGTCGTCGTTGGCTCGAGGATGATGGCAGGACCCGCGACCTCCTCATCTAGCCGAAGGGCAGGCCCATCATAAAAGGGCGTATCGACAAGCCCACGTCCTGGGAAATAGGCGTTCTGCCGCTTGAGGAGACACTCGCGCTTCTCACCCGTAATCGGCCGTGCCACTGGACGCGGTAAGGCGACACGTAATCGCACTTTCCACGTCAGGAATTCGACGACCCCGTCTGGATCGTCAACGCCGAAGGTTCGCTCATGCGCTTTGTGAAAGCGCTCTACTAGATCGGCCGGGTTAAGTTCGTCACCAAGTGCGACACCCGGAAGAGGAACCTCGAGTTCCCAGATTTGCGCTCGGTAGCGCGCGTCCACCGCGATCTCGAAGCTGCAGGCTGCCTCCCGGGCAATCTTAAGTCCGGCCCGCAGAGTATCGAGTGCCGCATGTGCCCGCGCCAACGCCTGCCGAATGGCGGCCTGGTCAAAGGAGTCGGAATTCGTGATACTGCTCGCGGCCTCCTCCGCGACAACGTCCGAGAACTGCATGCCGCAGGCGCTTAAGGCGCTCGCGGTTTGCGGCAGGAGGACCGTCTTGCAGCCGAGAGCCCGGGCCACTGAGGCGATGTTCAGCCCCGCAGCCCCACCGCCCGCCACGAAGACGCTTTCGCGGGGATCTACGCCTTCGGAAACAGTGATATCCTGAATGGCGGAGATCATGGTCTCGTCAGCGACAGTTAAGATAGCGAGCGCCGTCTCCTCCACCGAGAGCGAGAGCGCGTCGGCAACAGTTGCTACGGCTGTCCGCGCCGCAGAGGCATCAAGGATGATGCGACCGCCCAGGAAAAGGTGTGGATCGATGTAGCCGGCGACCACTGCAGCGTCGGTCACTGTAGGCAGGATGCCACCGCCTGGATAGCAAGCCGGACCTGGCACCGATCCGGCGCTCTGCGGCCCGACATGCAACAGGCCTCCATCGTCAACCCACGCTATTGAGCCCCCTCCAGCGCCAACACTGCGGATATCCACGGATGACAGGGCGAGCAGTTCCCCGGTGTAGCGCTGGCCGAGCCACGTCTCACGCGTGCGGACGACCTCGCCACCCCGGATCAAGCCCACGTCGAAAGTGGTGCCGCCGGTGTCGCATATGATGACATCGCCGTTTGAGGTGACCCGGCCCGCATATTCCCGGGCCGCCAGCGGCACCATGGCCGGTCCGGATTTGGCGAGGTGAACCGGCCGGCACGCTGCGGCCGCGACCTCTATGCAGCCCCCCACCGTCGTCGAAACGAGCAGGTCGCCCGAAAAGCCAAGCCGCCCGAGATCGGCCGCCATGTCTTCCAGGAACTTCTGCATCACCGGCTTGAGCGACGCGTCGAGCACGGCAGCCGAGGCGCGGCGATATTCGCGCGGGATTGGGAGGATCTCGTGCGAAAGGGTTACGGCAACTCGCGGAGCGTGCTCGGCGAGGAGTTGCGCGATTCGCAGTTCGTGCGCGGGATTGACGATGGACCACAACAAGCAAACGCCGACAGCCTCAACGCCCAGCCGCTCCAGCTCGCGCGCTGCGGTGACGACGCCGGCTTCGTCGAGCGCCGCCTCGACGCCCCCTTCGGCGTTTATCCTCTCCGCAATCTCGAAGGTCAGCCGGCGGGGTACATAGGGCTCGGGAAATTGCGAGCGGAAGTCGTGCGCGTCCTTCTTGCCACCCTCCCTGATGTAGAGAATGTCCGGAAAACCCGCCGTCACAAACAAGGCGGTCCTTGCGGTTAAGCGTGTTACGATGGCGTTGGTGGCGCGCGTCGTCCCAAAAATCAGGCGGCTCGCTCGGCGGATCACGTGCTCAGGCGTCAGCTCGAGCAGAGCCGCCGCCGCGGAGATCGCGCCATACATTCCCTCGAAGGCACGCTTGGGCGTCGTCAAAGCCTTGCCAATGGTAAGTCGGCCAGTGTCGTCCTGAATGACGGCGTCCGTAAACGTTCCACCAGTGTCGATCGTGATCACGTAAGACATCGTAGCTTGCGCCCTCCAATGGTCGATGACGGTCGCCACGCGACCGGGGGTTACTTTTGTTGTGCTAAACCTCGAACTGCTGTCAGCGAGCGCCACTCACATGGCTGCGGCCGCAGATTGCATGAATATGGTGGTGCAGCCGATGTGTCGTTCGCCCGAATCCGTAAGAGTGGTCGCGCCGGACGCCATTAAGTCCGAGCTTAGTAGATCGGCCGGTATCAGCATGACCGCGGCCAGAAAGCATGCGTCCGCGCAGGGCGCTACTGAGTGCCAGCCAGGAGAATTGTTTTGGTACTCGGCAAGCACAAGCTGGCCCAACACTAAGCTACCCGCCTGGCCTGTGCTTCGCTCCCACCTTGCGTCGCCCTCGCGTAAACTGCTGCTCCGCATCTTCACGCCGCGGCTTGCGCTTGCACTTCCGTTGAAGCGAACATGGCTGCTTTCCCAGGATAAGGGTGAGTTCGTTTGATTGCAGGCGTCGCCGTAAGCCACGTGTGGCGTGGTTCTCCTCAGGCTAAGGCGATCTGGGGACATCCAAGCTGCTTCAGGGCTCGCTGCAGCGAAGCTCTCTCGGCACACTCGTAGAGCTCCACTTCATTGTGGACCATGGCACCGAGCGCAGCTTCGAACTGATTCCGGTTGGATTGCGCAGCATAGTTCTTCTGCTCGTCAGTCCCGAGGTTTGACTGGAATATACCTGCAGCACTTACAGGCAGGAAATCCTCGTAGACGATCGGATCAAATCGAAGGAAGCCGTCCGCGATCAGTTCGTCCAAGCATGAGGGTAGCGGGCCGCCGCGGTTTGATGCGAGCCCGGCTGCAGTTGCCGAATAGCGGAAGAAGGCCAGCCCCCTAGAGCGCAATTCAGCCCAGCTGTCCGGAAATGACCTGAAGTGCTCCGATAGTTCGACTTCGTAAACCGCCGCGTTCATGCCTGCAGCCCCGATCTGGAAATCGCGGCGGGCGGACGCGAGCAGCTCATCATAGAGCTTGCGGCCTTTAGCTGTCAGCGCGATGCCGCGCTGCTCGATCTCGCCAAAGCGAGCACTATGCGTTCCGACAGCGTTGTCGCTCCCGTTTTGCTTGAAGACGATGGGCTCTTCCAATGCCTTGAAGCTGGTCTGCCGCAGGAGGATCGGACACTTGCGGCGCGGCGGTCCTTCGATCACCGCCTTGGCCGTAATACCACGAAGTGGCATGCCGGCCTGGACGGCATCGATGTCGAGGGTCCGTGGTGTCAGGTGATTGATGTGCGGTCCCTTGAAGCTGACGATGTCCGCGATCAATCGGTGAGCACGATGCAGTTTTCGATAGGTATTAAAACCAACGGTCGCGTCGCTGTGCCAGCGGAAGGTTTCCAAGGCCCCGCAGACGAACTCCTCGGCTTGCGGGGGCGTCAACCCGCCTTCGGCTTCAAAGACGCCGACAAGCTCGAGGACACGCTCCGTGAGAATACGGCGAGAGGAAAGGATTTTCGCAGCCTCGGCGCGAAGCGCAACATCTTGGATCAAGTCGAGTCGGAGCAGAGATGTAAATACTCGGAACGGATTGCGGCGAAGCGCTTCCTCACCAATGGGCCGAAAAGCGGTAGAATGAACTGGAACGCCGGCCACCGATAAATCGTAGTAGCCGACAGGGTGCATGCCCATCACGGCAAAAACACGACGAATCTCGAACAGCTCTTCCGCCGTCCCGAGCCGGATGGCGCCATGACGTTCGACACCGAGCCTTTGGAGCTCGCCACCCTGTTCAAGGCACGCGCGCAACGGGGGATCGGCGCGCAGTGTCTTAGCATTGACATCAGCGACAAGCTCCAGGAGCGTTCCATATTGCGGGACCTCCGCACGATACATGTCAGACATCGCGCGTGAGAACAGGTCGCGGATGTCATCCGGATGAGTGTGCAGTGCGGCCATCAATAGCTCCGTTGCTGGTCTTCCGGCGCCCTCGGAGGCCTGACCGGCGATACTGTTTTGGTATATTCAGCTCGGACACTATTCTCGTGTTTTCGATGCAATCAAACGATCTTTCCTCAATAGATCATTCTTGTCCGGAATGAACGTGCGCGCGCACCCGGCCGCGTTGTTGTTGCGAAAAGTCATCGCGCGAAGGTGCGAAAACAATGCCTCGACGGCGGGATCGTGAGCTCTCCAATATTTGAATTCTGTGTGGCTGCTGAGCGGAGAGTGATTTAGGAAATGCAAAATCAGGTTAGCGGCGTCTTTGTCGAAATGCACGAGCATTCTCGGCGCGCCAGCCAGGCGGCGGGAACACGCAAGGCTCAGGGAAGACAATGGAAGACGTTTGTCATTCTTGCTGTCTCTCCCGCAGGTGCATTGCCGGCTCGCCGCGTTGAGGAGACTGGCGGCACAAATGTACGTCTCTTTGCAGGAGCGTTTTGCGTGACCTGGATGACGGGGTCTGCAAGCGTGCGCCGGTCCCATTGTGATTTGCATACTTCCACCCTCACTGGTTGCTGGCCACTGACCGCCGCCGCGCGATCGGCCAGATCGTAGCGTGTGTCGGCGGTTCATTCCGGATGAGAATGATCTGTTGAGGAAAGATCGTTTGATCGGTTTGGAAACATTCGAATAACCTGAGCCTCAACATGCCAAGCAGTATATGCGGCTAGCCGAAGGCGCCGGACTGCCACGGAGAAATCGATTGCCGAGGGCGCGCCCATCCAGATCACGTCCGGAGATCTGTTCTCGCCGCGCAGAATCTTCGATGCGCAGCGAGCATCGATTTACGTCCAAGAATGACAACCGATAAGGAATTCAAGGTGAGTCGAAGCTTTGCAGGTTCGAATGCTGCGACGGGGTTTGCCGGGTTTGGGCAGAGATCTAAAGAGAACTTTGCGCGTGCGCGGCACGTCTTTCCTGATGGCACGTCGCGAGTAACCATCGAGCGGGATCCGGAGCCGCTCTATATCGAGCGCGGGTCTGGCAGCTACCTGTTCGATGTCGACGGCCGGCGGTTTCTCGATCTCAATTGCAACTTCACGATGTTGATCCACGGTCATGCGTTTGCGCCCGTGGTGGAAGCGATCGCTCATCAAATTCTGCGCGGCAGCTGCTTCGCAAATCCGACAGAGGGCGAGATTGAGCTCGCTGAACTGCTTTGCGGGCGCATTCCGCAGGTTGATCGTGTTCGCTTCGTAAATACCGGCACTGAGGCCGTGCTCTTTGCAATTAAGGCTGCGCGGGCGTTCACCGGGCGATCGAAAATCGCCAAAATTGAAGGTGCCTACCATGGTGCTTACGATTGGGTGGAGGTAGGACAGGCGTCGGCGCCGGACAATTGGGGTGATCCGGCTGCACCCAAATTTACAGCCAATTAGCGCGGGATGCCGGCAAGTGTGGTCGATGAAGTGGTCGTGCTCCAGTTCAATAATGCCGAGAACGCGCGCCGGCTATTGTCATTGCATGCGCATCATCTGGCCGCCGTAATTGTGGATCCGATGCCAAGTCGTGGCGGTCTAGCTGCACCGAAGTCGGAATTCACTGCTGCTGTTCAGGAAACAGCCCGCAATAATGGCATTCTAGTGATTGCTGACGAGGTTCTGAATCTAAGGCAGGGTTTTCACGGTGCTGCTGCCCGCTATGGTCTTGTTCCCGATCTTGTCACTATGGGCAAGATTATTGGCGGCGGTTTGCCGATTGGAGCAGTCGGCGGCCGTCAAGACGTAATGAAGGTATTTGACGCCTCGGCGGGCCGGCCGAGGCTGCCGCAAGGTGGTACATTTTCCGCCAATCCTCTGTCGATGACCGCGGGCCTTGCCGCTATGCGGCACCTGGATCATGCGGCCTTTGCACATCTTGAGATGCTTGGAAACATTGTCCGTGACGGGATTACCCGGGCCGTCGAGAAGAGGGGGGTGTCGCTATGCGTGACCGGTGCTGCCTCACTCTTCCGAATTCATCCCATGGCACAGCCGCCGAACGAGTATCGTGAAGTCTATCCTACATCCGGCGGCGCAATTGTAATGAAGGAGCTCACGCGCTTTTGCGGGAAATGGCATTATCCTGCCGTGCAACGGTACCGCTGTCATATCGACGCCAATGACTCGCGCCGACGCCGAGTTCATCGTCGACGTGTTCGCAGGCTTTCTCGATAATGATCAAGGCAAGTTAGACGTGATTGAGGTACAGAAGTGACTGAAGCGACAGTTGCACAACGTATCGCCCGTGCCTTGCAGCGTCATGGCGTCAACGTGATTTTCGGCCAGAGCCTGCCGTCGGCTGTAATTTTGGCCTGCGAAGCAATGGGTATCCGGCAACTCGCCTACCGGCAGGAAAACATGGGCGGTGCCATGGCGGATGGTTTTGCGCGCGTATCCGGCCGGATCGCGGTCGTCGCAGCTCAAAATGGGCCCGCCGCAACCTTGCTCGTGCCGCCTCTCGCCGAGGCTTACAAAGCGAGCGTGCCTGTGATTGCGCTGGTGCAGGAGGTCGAGCGCAATCAATCCGACCGGAATGCATTCCAGGAACTCGACCATCTGGCGCTTTTCTCTTCCTGCGCCAAATGGGTGCGGCGGGTCATCACTGCGGATCGGATTGACGATTATGTCGATGCGGCCTTCGTCGCTGCGGGCAGTGGCCGGGCGGGGCCCGCGGTTCTGTTGCTACCAAACGATTTGTTGCGCGAGACGGCGGTGGCGCCAACTCGCGAACGCCGATCGAGCATTGGTGAATGGCCGATCGACCGGTCGCGGCCGAGCGACGCCGAGATCCACACCGCCGCCGTGTCGATCGCAACCGCAAAGGCTCCCGTCTTGATTGCCGGCGGAGGTGCAGCGTCTGGCGCCGCGGCTGCCGCGCTCGCGAAGCTGCAGGACCGCGCGCATCTGCCCGTCTTCACGACCAACATGGGCAAAGGCGCGGCCGACGAAACGCACCCGCTTTCCGCGGGCGTTCTGGGCGCCCTGACCGGTCCTCGCTCGCTTGGAAAGCAAACGTTGCCGATCTTGCAAGCTGCGGATCTCATCGTTTTGGTCGGGACGCGCACAAACCAGAACGGAACGGACAGCTGGCGGCAACTCCCTGCTAAGGCGCGACTCATCCACATCGATGTCGATCCCCAAGAGATCGGGCGCAACTATGAGGCCACGCGCCTTGTTGGAGACGCAACGGCAACACTGGAAGCACTTTGTGGTGCGCTCGAAAGGCTCGATTTGTCATTGCGCCGCGACATGCGCGCTGATCTGGAGAATCGTATCGCTGCGGCTTGGAAATGCTTTGAAGACGGCCGCTCTGTGTTTTCAGGCAGCAATAGCACTCCGATCCGTCCCGAGCGTGTGATGCACGAACTGCAGGCACGTCTGACGCCCGAGACGATCGTGGTGGGTGACGCAAGCTATTCTTCGATGTGGGTTGTCGGTCAACTTCGCAGCCGAACGGCCGGGCAACGGTTCCTCACGCCGCGCGGTCTGGCGGGACTTGGCTGGGGATTGCCGCTTGCCATAGGCGCCAAGGTGGCGCGCCCGTCTAGCCCAGTTGTAGCCTTGGTTGGAGACGGTGGCTTTGCCCATAGTTGGGCGGAGCTCGAAACCCTGGTGCGCAGTAATGTGCCCCTCGTCGTTATCGTTCTTAATAACGGCATTCTGGGCTTTCAAAAGGACGCAGAAACGGTGAAGTTCGGCTGTTACACGTCAGCCTGCCATTTCTCACCGGTCGATCATGCTGCGATTGCACGTGCGTGCGGGTGTGGCGGCACGGTCGTCACAGTGCCCGGCGACCTGGGCAAGGCGCTCGACCTTGCCCTCGCAGAGCAGCGGCCATGGCTGATCGAAGTCATGACCGATCCAGCGGCTCATCCGGCCCTTTCAGTTTTCGACGGTACTCTTGATCGTGCTGCTGCGGCGCCTTGAAAGCCGCTGCCTGTCAGATCGAAGGAGGATATGAGCTGGTGCGCTGTTCGACGGCGCCTTCATTCGCAATCGCTCTTCTGAGCTCCCTTGATTCGTCATCCCATCTCATCGCCGGCAGCGCATAACAGCTGCCAGCGCTGCCGCCGCAGGAGCTGAGACCGCAAGTGGACGCTTATCAAAACTACATTGCCGGACGCTGGGTTTGCCTCCCGCCTGTCCGCGCAATATCGAAGCGGGGCAGGTAGTTGGTGAACAATTATGTCGCTGGGGTGGCGTTGAATTGTCGTTCGGTGGCGTGAAAGGATCAGGCTTTAGCCGCGAAAAGGGGGTTGAGGCGCTGTACGGCTAAGGCGTTCTGAAGACGGTGACTATTCGGCATTGCCTGTAAGGGCCACGGCTACGGCCCGCTTCGAGTCGGTGCATAAAGTGACTGCCGCGCGATCTATTCGACTCGCTGGTCGTCATCTCCTCCTGCGGCGGACCGCCACTGGCCGCCCCTTCCTGGGGCACCATTTTTCCCCGGTGAACCTCCCAATTGGCTTCACACCCAAATCAAGTTGGATAACTGACTATGACCAGATCAATCTACGCCGGTCCCGTGTTCGAAATGGCTAGGCAGCAATTCGAGCGGGTTGCCGATCATCTGCAGATCGTGGAGATGGAGCGGGACCGGCTACTCTATCCGAAGCGGGCAATCGCCGTATCTTGCCCAATTCATAGAGACGATGGTAGGACGGAGGTCTATCAAGGATACCGGGTGCAACATCATCTTACTCTCGGATCAACCAAAGGTGGAACGCGATTCTCACCTTCCGTGGATGTTGGCGAGGTCGCCGCCTTGGCCATTTGGATGAGCTGGAAATGTGCGCTGGCCGGACTTCCTTATGGTGGAGCAAAGGGAGGCATTACGGTCAATCCTTACGCGTTGTCGCCGCGTGAACTCGAAGCGTTATCCAGACGCTACATGCAGGAGATGATTCCCTTCGTTGGCCCGCACACCGACGTTATGGCGCCGGATATGGGCACGAATGAGCAAGTCATGGCTTGGTTCATGGACACTTATTCGATGTATCAGGGCCAGACAATCAACGAGATCGTCACCGGGAAACCGATATCAGCAGGAGGCACGCTCGGCCGCCGCGAAGCGACCGGGCGCGGAGTAGCATATCTCGTCGGCCGCGCGCTTGACCACCTTGGAATCGTCGCAGGCAGCGCGACAGCCGTTATCCAAGGGTTCGGCAATGTTGGGTCAGTTACAGCATATTCTCTTGCGGAAAGAGGCATTAAGATTATCGGTGTCAGCGATCATACCGCTGCTTACTACGATCCTGCCGGCCTAGAATGCGGAGCTGCAACGTCACATGGCGAACCGTGGGCAACTTGCTGGGTTCTCTACAGAGGGCCTTATTGAGCTGTCCGAGCTCTTGGTCTAAAAATGCGATGTCTTGGTACCGGCTGCAATCGAGCAGGGCATTACGGGCCAAAATGCCTCGCACCTAAAATGTCGCATTCTTGCCGAAGGCGCCAATGGCCCAACGACGCCCGACGCTGATTCTATCTTGCATAACCGAAGAGACGAGATCTTTGTGCTTCCCGATATACTCTGCAATGCAGGTGGAGTCATCGTCAGCTATTTCGAATGGGTGCAGGACCTCCAGCGGCTATTCTGGGAGGAAGCCGAGGTATTTGATCGCCTCTATCGAATTCTCGAGCGCTCCTTTCAGCAAACGACAGCTCGCGCGAAACGCGACCGTATTTCACATCGCATGGCGGCCATGGCGATCGGCGTTAGCGTGGTGCAATCGGCTAAGCGGACCAGAGGCCTTTTTCCTTAATGATCTCGCAACCTGGTGGGGCGCCATTCTGAAGTGAACGCACGTGCGGGGAATCTCTTGCGAACAGACGATCTTCCGGGCGTATTCATCCTGTGAGTGTGAACTGCCAACCTGATAAACGCCACGCCTGCACCGGCCTTTCCAAAAGGACTCAACACGTAGACTGACGTATCTTCGACGGCGATAATCCGCGAGTCGCTCCGTGTCACAGCGTTCTGGCGAGGTACAGAACCCGGAATGGCGAGCAGCTCGGGTCGGCAGGATATCGGCTTCTCGTTCAAGGCGATGGGTTTACTGACGGTGCGTCTTAGTTTTCGGCAAAATCGCGCTCAACAATGAGTAAGTGGAAAAGATAGAGGACATGAACATCACCAAGCCTGCCATCTTTCCGATTCCATCAGAGTTGATCGAAGAATTCCGGGCCATTGTCGGCGGGAAATATGCAGTAACCAACGCCGCCGACATCGCGCCTTACCTCTGCGAGGATCGTGATCTGTTCCACGGCCGTTCGCCGCTGGTGCTGCGCCCCGGCTCGACCGCGGAAGTTGCTGCAATCTGCAAGCTCGCAACCGAGCATCGGATCGCGCTGGTGCCGCAGGGCGGCAACACCGGTCTTGTCGGTGGCCAAACGCCACTTACCGGTGAAGTGGTGGTCTCGATGCTGCGCATGGACAAGATCCGCGATGTCGACGTCGAATCCAACATAATGACCTGCGAAGCCGGGGTGGTGCTACAGGTGGCGCAGCAGCGCGCCGCCGATGTCGACCGCCTGTTCCCGCTGTCGCTTGGCGCGGAGGGAAGCTGCACCATCGGCGGCAACCTCTCGACCAATGCCGGAGGCACGGCGGCGCTCGCCTACGGCATGGCGCGCGATCTGGCGCTCGGGCTCGAGGTGGTGCTATCAGACGGGCGGGTGCTCAACGCGCTATCGAAGCTGAAGAAGGACAACACGGGCTACGATCTGCGCAACCTCTTCATTGGCGCCGAGGGCACGCTCGGAATCATCACCGCGGCGTCGCTCAGGCTGGTTCCCAAGCCGCGCGCTATCGAGACCGCCTACGTCGGCCTGAAATCGCCGTCAGCCGCGCTGAAGCTGTTGTCGATCTCGCGCGACGAGGCCGCGGGCGCGCTGACTAGCTTCGAGCTGCTGGCCGACATCGCGGTCGACCTCTCGCTCCGCCATGGCATCGACATCCGCGATCCGCTTCAAAGCAAGTACCCCTGGTACGTGCTGATGGAATTGTCGTCCTCGCGCGACGACGCCCGCGACACGCTGGAAGCAATCCTCACCAAGGGCATGGAGGACGGCATCGTCGATGACGCCGTCATCGCGGCGAACCGGAGCCAGCGCCAGGCATTCTGGAAGCTGCGCGACGAGATGTCGGCGGCGCAGAAGCCTGAAGGCGGTTCGATCAAGCACGACATCTCGGTGCCCGTTGCCGCCGTGCCAGCCTTCATTGAGGAGGCCAATGCCGCGGTGGTGAAGCTGATCCCGGGCTCGCGCCCGGTGCCGTTCGGCCATCTCGGCGACGGAAACATCCACTACAACGTCTCGCAGCCGGTCGGCGGCAACGGCGCCGAATTCCTGGCGCGCTGGCACGACGTCAACGCGGTCGTGTTCGAGATCGTGCTGCGGATGGGCGGCTCGATCTCGGCTGAACACGGTATCGGCGTGCTCAAGCGTGACGAGTTGCCCGCGGTCAAGGACAAGGTGGCGATCGAGTTGATGCGACAGATTAAGGCGATGCTCGACCCCTTCGGAATTATGAACCCGGGCAAAGTGCTGTGAACGGATCCCTCTTGCCTGCCGAGTATCCACCAAGTTGGCACCAACTCGCCGCTCGCTTCAAATAAGCTGCAGGTGTCTGATATCATCTCCGATTCTCGACGGTAGCGGGACGGAGCTTGCCATTGTCTCCTTCGCCAATGGCTATTACCTGGCCCGCCAAGCTGCCCGGCGCCTACGCGCAGTCCGTGTGATTGACTTGCTGGCTTCGCCATGCCTAAGAAAGCTCTTCTTTCTGCGGTTGCGGCGTGCGCAGCTATCCGGATCGTCGACGAGACACGAGGGAGCGGCGGTGTCTCCGAAGGTCTGATGCTGTTTGCAGGACAGCAATCTGCGCCAGTCACGCGGCTTGCTGCGGCCGATAGCTTTATCCCAACGGCCCAGCCTTTGCGGCAACTATGCCGTCCGCCGACGATATCTTCTGGGCCGCTTAAGAAAATGTTCGAGGAGGCGAAGTGAGGACGGCGGTCGTTGTTTGCCCAGGACGTGGCACTTACAACAAGACAGAACTCGGCTGGCTTTCGCGCCACTTCGCCGACTGAGATCTCCTCAAGAAATTTGATACTGAGCGTACGGCTGAACAAACCGACGCTTTCGCAGCTGGACAGGGCACTGGCCCACTGGGCCTTAAACCATTCACGGGCGACAACGCTTCGGTTTTGATCTGCGCCGCACCCTATGGAGATTTTACGGCCATAGCCGGGGACATTCGGATTGTTGCAGTGACAGGCAATTCGATGGGGTGGTATTCCGCGCTTTCTTGCGCGGGGACGCTGACGGCTGAGGATGGGTTCACGGTCTTCGACACCGTGGGCTCGCTGATGCAGGAACGGCTCATCGGCGACAGACCATATATCCGTTCGTTGGTGAGGACTGGCGGCCAGACTTGAACGGAAGGCCGAGCTTCTGGATCTGGCCGCCGAGATCAATGAGCGGAATGGCCATGATCTCGCGCTTTCGATCAACCTCGGCGGCATGCTAGTCTAATTAGTGCTTGGTGGAAATGCCGCCGGCCTGCGCGGTTCGAGGCGAGCGTACCCCCGCGAGAAGGCCGCTTTCCCTTACGTCTCGCCAACCACGCCGCGTTCCACTCGGCTGCAAGCACCAGTGTCGGCCATGGCACGCGAGCGCATATCACCCCATCTCTTCCGCCAGTCTGACCTGCCGCTTATCGATGGAGGCGGTCACGTTTGGTGGCCCCGCGCAAGCGACCTCGGTGCGTTCTGGGACTACACATTCGGTCACCAGGTCACGGAAACGCGGCGGACATCTTCATTGTGACTGGCCCCGGTACCACATTCGGCGGAGCGGTTGCCCAGTCGCTCATCCAAGCGAACTGGCGGGCGATCGGCGACAAGGAGGGGCAAAATCGACTGGCAAAATGCCAGTACTGGTTTCGATGGGTGTCGAAGAACAGAGGCCTTGCAACTTCCACAATAGCATGTAAGCATTTCACATTCAAACGTTGTGTACGACCACAAGAGAAAGCTTGTCTAGTGGTGACCGGCCCATCCTTCGCTGCTGGATGGCCTCGCCGCGACGAAACGCGATCGTTCTCCAACTGAGGATCAGCACAGCGGCGGCTTCTCGTCGACGTTCCATCCCAAACTTTCCGGCGATCCTGGCCGAATCATTGACATGAGTCCGCGCACGTCCGCTACGCGAGCGGTACGGGATTTGCTCGCAAAGAGTTAGGGCCGCGCAGTTCTTCCAGACTTGGATCTCGCGGCTCACCGTGTTCTGGGTCGGCATGCGCCTCCTTCCTGTCTCGAACTCTGCGTTACGACGGCTTCGGCCTCGGTCTCGGAACATTTTCTGGATACCAAGCATCATTCTCAAGTGGAATGACATTGGACCGAAAAACTTGAGCTACAGCTCAATAGCTGCAGGCCACGCACTGCTCGCCAATCGCGTGCATTCCGATTCCATTCGGCAAGCCTTGTCTGTGATACCTCATCGCCCGTCGGTAGTGTGGTTCGAGGATGGTGTCGATCGTCAGGGTGAGTTCCACCTCGATGCGCTTCTGCGCACCAGCCGCTCATCGCGCGTCGCCGTCGCGCGATCCCTGGATGACCCGTACGTGATCAACTACACGTCGGGGACGACAGGCGCACCTAAAGGGGCTATCCAGTCCGAACGCTCTAATTACGTTGCAGGCAAAAACACTGCGATCATCTCGGATGCACAGCGGGAGGACGTTTTCTTCCACTGGGAGCCGTTTTACCATGGCGCCGCCTGGAAGGTGGTGATGGTAGCGCTCCAAAGGGGGCTCAAGATCCACATGGTGGAGCGCTTTAGTGCCTCGCGCTTGTGGAACGAGATCGCTCGGGCCGATGCAACCAAGCTGCACTATCTAGGCGGACTGGTAAACATCATTTTAGCACAGCCGCAGGCCGAGAGCGACTGTAACAACAAAGTCTCGATAGCTTGGGGAGGAGCCTGCCCAAGAGAAAGCTGGCGCAAGTTTGAAGAACACTTCGACCTCAAGGTACGCGAAGGCTATGGCCTCACCGAGGGGCAGATGTTTACTCACATCAAATTGCGCGGTGTGATTGGTTCGATCGGTACTCCCATCGAGCAGCTCGATAGCTGGATCGCTGATGAACAGGGCAAGCAAGTAGGTCCAGGCGTGTCGGAGAGATCGTGTTGAAGCCGAAAGAGCCTGGCCTCGTGATGACTGGTTATTGGGGCGAGCCGGAGAGGACCGCGGAAGTGCTGCGGGACGGGTGCGTTTACACAGGCGACCTAGGGATGCTCGACGAGGACGGAAATTTCTACTTCATGGGGAGGAAGAAGGACGCGATGCGCCGTCGTGGTGAGAACGTTTCGGCTTGGGAGGTGGAGCGCGTGATTAATACCGCACCCGAAGTCGAAGAGTCTGCCGTGATGGGAGTCGATGCCGCTCTAGGAGAGCAGGAGATCCTGGCAGTTATCAAGCTGCGCATGGGAGCAAGCCTGATCCGCTCATTATGTCGAACTTTTGCGCAGAACAGCTCGCTTACTATCAGGTTCCACGCTTCATCCAGTTCGTCGACGAGTTCCCCCGCCGCCCATCACAACGGATCAAAAAAAGAGATCGTCATTGATCTTGAGAGCGCATGGGACGCTGAGAAGGCCGGTGTCAAGCCAACGCGGGTTGTTTGAGAAGAAAAGCGCCTTCAACCGTCAACATGGAGGAGTCGGCAAACGTATGTGTGCGCCACCAACATACCCTTAATCTTACTGTACTGCTAAAGAAAGGAAGGACTTATGCTGAGACTTGAAGCGAATGACGGCACTCTCGTCGTGACGCTGGACGTGCCCGCGAAGCTAAACGCGTGGAGCAGTGCGATGCGCGCCGAACCGGCTGCCTCACTTCGCGATGCGGCAGACGATGCGTCGGTTCGCGCGGTGGTGGTGACTGGGGCTGGAAACGACGCATTCTGCGCTGGCGCCGATCTAGCGGAGGCCGGGCTCTCCACGCCCGAGCACGCTCAAGCCCGCATGGAGGCCTACCGCGATTTCTACCTAGCCCTTCAGACTTTCCCGAAGCCGCTCGTGGCTGCGCTCAACGGCATTGCGGTCGGATCCGGCTTCCAAGCAGTCCTCCTGATGGCTGCCCGCATCGCCCACGATAAGGTCCGCTCGGGGCTCCCCGAAGTGAGTTCCGGGATTCGTGTATCACAGGCTCGACCATCCTTTCCTGGTCCGTTGGCGTGACCCGCGCGCAAGAGCTCGCCACCAGTGGACGCTTTATATCCGCGGACGAAGCGCGCCAACTTGGGGTGATCGATCGAATCGTTGCGCGCGATCAAGTGTTCAAAGAAGCTGCCGCGTGGCAAATCGTCTCGCCGAGCAACCGGCGAGCGCATTCACGGAGACTAAATTGTGGTTCCAGGCGTCGCTGCAGTCCTCGCTGGATGCGGCTTTCGCGCGTGCGGCGCTTGTGCGGCTTGATGCGCGGGTGTCCAAGAGCATACACACCGGCATCAATCGGTTCTTCGCACGCAGTCGCGCAAAATGAAGACGCGGCGAAATCAGTAACTAATGATCCCCTTGTAGAGCTCAAGAGTACAATCGAGGAAGGCAGCTCACAGCAAGATAATTTGTGTTGAGGGCTGCACCTTTATTCGGCGAAACCTAATCGGCAATCAACTAGACCGAGCTTACTGGTATTCGACGGACACCTTGCGATCTCAATCAATATTCACACTAGACTGGCGGACCGCACCGCGCTCGGGCGAATGCAGACGTTCTTGTCCTCGAAGATCCTTTCGTCTCTTTTAAGTGCCGCGGCATCACTATTGCGATGATATTCAGATACGGAGCTTGGCGGAGCCCTGGAATCAAACACCGAAGCCGCATCCCTCCTTAGTGGCTGAGCTCAATGAGGCCCTTGCCGGAGGCGCTGTGGTCTCGCTGCACCTTACGCTTGATCTGCAAGGGAATGGCGCCTGAGCCAATCCGTACCGACGTTTTTCTGATCAATACAGCGCGTACGCCCACGAAGCGGCGCTTGGTCCGGCCGACGGTGGAAGGGCTGACCCGGACGGTTCGGACAATCTCCGCGTCGTAGCTGCCGGCATCGGCCGCCAGCAAGATCTGCACCCGCTTCAGCTTGCGGGCGGCGTGCTTGCCGCCGCTGAGCATCGCCGTCAGTTCGTCCCGATCGGCTTGGCTCGATTCGACCCGATAACGTACATTCATCCTTTGCCTCCTTGTCGGAGGCCGGGACGAATCCAACGATGAGTCAAAAATCAGGCACGCGCTTCACCGAGAACAGGGACACTACCTCGCTTTCATCCATACCTATTCGTACATGTTCGGACAGCCGCCCGCCGAAGCCGACATCCAGCGCCATTTCCGCGTCAGCCCGCCGTCATTCCACCAGATGATCGTCACCCTCGAACGAAACGGCTTCATTCGCCGTCAGCCCGGTGTTCCCCGAAGCATCGAGATTCTCCTGCCACCCGAGAACTTGCCGATCCTCGAATGGCGCGGTATCAAAACGTCAAAATCACTGTGATGAACCACTTGGTCAATACGAAGCCTAGCAGGCTGTTGAAGAAGTGGGTAGCGAAGCGCTTCGTATCGTGATTCCCTGGGACCAGGATTTAACTAGGGGAGCGCGCGATGCGGGGGAGTGACGAACGGTCCGGCTCGCTTTTCAGTTATGTGGACCTGGAGGCTCGAGTTCGCGTCGGCCATCCGCTACGGGTGATCCGAGACTTGGCGAATGCGACGCTGGGCGAGCTTTCTGGGGAGTTCGGCAAGCTCTATACGGACTTCGGTCGCCCCTCGATCGCACCGGAGAAGTTGCTTCGGGCGATGCTCCTCCAGGCGTTTTATGGCGTTCGCTCGGAACGGCATCTGATGGAACGGATAGAGTTCGATCTTCTGTTCCGCTGGTTCGTTGGGCTTGTGGGGTGGACGATGCGGTTTGGGACCATTCGACCTTCTCGAAGAACCGCGACCGGCTGCTCGAAGGCGAGATTGCGGCCAAGTTCCTGAACGCGCTTTTGGCGCAGCCAAAGGTCAAGCGTCTGCTGTCGAGCGATCACTTCTCGGTGGATGGTACGCTGATTGAAGCCTGGGCTTCGATCAAGAGCTTCCGAAAGAAGGATGGCAGCGACAAAGACGAGGATGGTCCGGGACGCAACGCCGGGCGCAGCTTCCACAAGGAGAAGCGTTCCGACGAGACCCATGCGAGCACGACCGATCCTGAGGCGCGGCTCTACAAGAAGGGTGACGGCCAGCCAGCCAAGCTGAGCTATATGGGCCATGCTCTGATGGAGAACGGCAATGGTTTAGCGGTTTTGGGTGGGGTGAGCCAAGCGACGGGCACCGCCGAACGGGAGATTGCGCTTGCCATGATCGACAGGCGGAGGTGCGCGAAGCGAACCACGCTGGGGGCGGATAAGGCCTATGATGTCACGCAGTTCGTGCACGACCTGAGAGATAGATCGGTTACGCCGCTCATCGCGATTGATGGACATCTGAGTAAGACCGGCAAGCGGCGCAAGACAGCAATCGACGCGCGTACCACGCGTCACAGCGGCTACGACGTCAGTCAACGCTGCCGCAAACGCATCGAAGAAGTCTTCGGCTGGATCAAGAGTTCCGCTGGTTTGGCCAGGGTCAAGCTGCGAGGCCGCGACCGCGTGGATGCCGTCTTCGTCCTGGCGCTTGCAGCCTACAATCTGATCCGGCTTCCCAAGCTTCTGGCGGCACCGGCATGAGCATTCGAGGCAGATGGCAGGTCGTCGAGACGCCGGGCTACGATATGGCCTTGGCGGGCGCCTACATCCTGTTCGATGACGCCGGCGGCGAATTCGCCTTCGATTGCCTCACTGGCTCCATTCATGGAGCCTGCCACGGCGATACGGTCGAGTTCGGCTGGCAGGGAAACGACGAAATGGAACCAGCCGAGGGGGGACGGCTGGGCCGAACTGCAGGATGACGGCTCACTCGAAGGGGAGATCTGCCTCCTCAACGGCGACAACATCCCATTCATCGCGCCCCGTTCAAAGCCTTCTTCAACAGCCTGCCAGGTTTTTCGCCATGCGTGTTCGAACTGAGCGGCGGCGTGAGAGTTCGCGCAATCGCGCATGCCTGCAGCCCTCGGCAGATCAACCCACACAGCTTGTACTTTTCCACGTCGGTATCTGCTCCGATCAAGATACCCTCACCATATGCGATAGTTATGCGAGCTTGCGAGGCTAGGCGGCGGACCGCGCCGGCGCACTGTCCCCACTCACCTTAAGCGTCACGCAGCACCGAGACAATACATTCGACGTCTGGTTGGATTTCGATGTTTAATGCGGTTTGGATTATCTCATTCGCGCGCGCCGCGGACAGTCCGCTTACAAACCGAAATTTTTCGCTTACGTGTTCGTCACCGTATGCTGTGCCGCTCGTCCACGGGTCGCCCAGCGCAAACTCGGTCTGCGCATCAAGGCGAGTGCCGTCGCGCATCACGATCGTGGCGCGTGCAGGCATATTGCGCACCTGCCCGCGTACAATATGGATTGCCTGCCCTTCTGCGGGGGCCCAGTCTTCGACGCAAACTTTCTTTCGCAACGCCCTCACGTTTTGATCGTCGTCCTGCGACTCATCTAACCACGCGGGGCCGACTGGAATGCTGAGCAGAGCCATCGCGACTGCGTGCGGGATGCTGAATTGCCGCGAACAGAACGTGCGCGGTGCAGGATTGGTAAAACGCGGAGTACATAGTAACATGTTTGTACCGATGATGACGCGTTCAATTTCCAGAGGATCCACATTGGCCTTAGCGGCAGCCTTGATTAGTGCGGTGAGCGGCTGATGGATCCATCGGCAGGTCGGCCATGGCTTGTAAGTAATGTCCGTGAGCATCCATCGCGAGCCGAAGCCGCCGACCAGCGTGTCGGGATCGAAGCGCTCCGTGCCGCACATTCTAATGAGGCCACGATCGCCATCAAAAATCGTAATAAAGCCTGTCGCGCCAAGCGCTGCTGACTGCGCAGCGAACACACCGGCAAGGCTTGCCCAGCCTGCATCGACGTATTTGCAGTCCGGCAGATCCTGCGACTCGGCCCACTTGCTCGAAGCGGGCACCGGAGTATTCGAGCCGGCTATACCGAGCGTTTGCTGAGCCAAAGTCTCGTCCTGCGCCATCAGTTGGATGGCCGCGCCAGCCGCCGCGAACACAACTGATGCAGAGCAACTGTAAAGAGTAGGGGAGCCCGTGACGCGACCATCCTTGACGAACATCGGCGCCCCACATGCACTCGCGACGCGGCCGCCCAGTTCATATCCCGTGATCAGAGCCTGCAGGAAATCAGATCCGGTTGCTTTGTGTGCTTCTGTTAGCGCGAGCGCAGCAACGACCGCACCCACGCCGAAGTGATGACCGACTGGAAATGTCTCGTCAAGGTCCATACAATTAGCAAGCCGGCCATTAGCATACACAGCCGCCGCAAGGCTCGCTCGCTGCTTGCGCCCCACGATGGACGCCATGTTACCCTCCCCTAGAAAATCTGCCAAGCCGTAGGCGATCGGGGTGATTCGCGTGTGCTTGGCAGCGAGCATGCAGCCGATCGAATCGAGCAGAAGACGGCAAGCATCAGCTTTGACGCTGGTGGGCACATCAGACAGCTTTAGATTAGAGGCAAATTTCGCAAGCGCGCGGGTCAGATCAGTAGAGGTATGTTTCATCAAGGTCTCCTGAGAGAGGATACTGCACAACCAAGAGCTGCGCTAAAAGACAAAAGGAGCCTCTTATCTTTGGCGATAACGTGGGTGCTACGCGGAGGTTGCTTCGCCAGGGTATCGAATTCTCTCTTCTAAGCGATTTTTCGACTTCGCGGGGTACGATTAGATTGATCGAGGGAGCGTTGCTCATCGAGACGGTGTGAAGCGATAAACACGCTGATTGATTTTTGCATCCTCCAAATCTACCATGGTGGGAGCCAGAGCTCGGAGTACTGGTCGGTCGCGTTTCTTTGCACTCAAGCGCATCAACTAGAGACGCTGTGCGTCAAAAAGCGCTTTCAGATCTTCGAAGGGATAGTTGAGCCTATATCTGAAGCGAGAGCAATCTCGTGCCCCCTATCAGATGTGGCGGGGGACTTCCTTCATGTCTGCTGTATTCTCCAGCGCCGACATAACGTTTCAGCACGTCGGATTGCTATGAAGCAGATGCGATCTTCTCCCGGGATGTATGGAAGCATGTTAGCGAATCGTTGTGTTGAGAAGGCAGAAGTCCCGGGTGGCTCCGTCGAGAGCGGTTTCAAGCATCGCTATTTGTAAGTCGCGGGAAGTGCAACGATAATTTAGGAAGATCAGAGCCATGAGAGGTCCTTAAAGGCTTATACGCAACGTTGATCTGGATGAGTGCCCGCCTGCCAAAAGCTTTTCCGGAATGCGACTGATTGCCAGCGCTATTGCAGATTGATCGGATGCGGACTTGCATGAAGTGTTCCCCTGCTCGCCACAAATGTTTGAACCACCTGCTCATAGGTGAAAACGCCGACGTCGTTCGCGCCATCGGGAGCGTGTCTCGTTGTCGGATGACGATCGACCACCGCATGCTTGATCTCATCAGGCCATAAATCGGGCTATCACGATAATGACCAACTCGCTCATCTTCCCGTTTAGCCCGCCAGCGCAAGGCGAGTTCACCGAAATTGCGCCGGGCGTGCGCTGGATTCGACTCCCGATGCCGCACCGTCTCGACCATGTCAACGTATGGGTTATCGACGATGGAGACGGGTGGGCGCTGGTGGACACCGGATTGCGCACCCACGAGGTGATGAGTATCTGGGAGCAACTGGTCGCGAAGCCTCCACTGACCAGACCGCTCAAGCAGCTACTGGTGACGCACATGGACGCGGACCATATCGGACTAGCCGGCTGGCTCACCCGACGACATGGCGTGCAGCTATGGATCTCAAGCTTGGAATATCTGATGTGCCGCACGCTGATGTCCGACAGCGGCAGAGAGGCGCCTGCCGATGCCGTGCAGTTCTACCGCAATGCTGGTTGGAGCGAGGCGGCCGTCGAGAGATACCGACTCCGCTTCGGCAATTTTGGGACGCAGATTTATCCTTTGCCGGATAGCTTTCATCGTCTGCAGGACGGGATGAGATTAGAGATCGGCCAACACGCGTGGGAGGTGATCGCTGGCCGCGGACATTCCCCAGAGCACTGTTGCCTGTACTGTCCTGAGCTGAAGCTGCTGATCTCTGGCGACCAGGTTCTGCCGCGGATCTCCTCTAATGTCTCCGTGTATCCGCTGCAGCCTGAGGCCAATCCGATGGCCGAATGGTTCACCTCGCTTGAGTGCTTAAGGCAACGCGTGCCGGACGAGGTGCTCGTTGCGCCAGCCCATCAGGATGTCTTTCTTGGTCTGCACGCGCGTATCGAGCAGCTACTGCAAGGCAAACGAAGGGGACTGGAGCGGTTGCGCGCGCTACTTGAGCAGCCGCGCCGGGCTGTTGATACATTCGGCGCACTATTCCGACGCCGCATTTCCGAGGCTGACCCGGAGCAATTCCGGACAGCGACGGGCGAAGCAGTGGCGTCCCTAAATTACCTCATTCATGTGGGGGAGATAGCGAGAGAGGTAAGAGACGGCCTCGCTTGGTACCGGCTGATCGGGTCTTGAGTTTCACTTGATTGTTAGCGCACATTTCGTCCACATCAGCATTTTGATGCGCTCGGGTTCAGCGTATTAGTGGACGGCCCATGCTGGGGCTGTGGCGTTGATCATCTGGAGCGCACACTGCCGTCAGCTCGTCGGCGCGTACCAGCCGAGCGAGGGGAACGACGTCACGGCAGTTTGTCTTCACGCGATCGCCCGGCTTGCTCAGGACCAGCGGTGGCGCAATCACGGTGCGTTCATGGCCGAACGACCGGATCAAGCGATAAAGGCCATACTCAGCGTTCCAGCCTTCGTAATAGAAATGCGGACACTGCGGCTGGCGATCCTTTCAACCGGTTGCCACGGTCGACCACCCCGTCAACAAAGTCGCCGACCTGCTCCCGTGGAATTGGAAGGCGACCCAACAGTCCAGAGCGGCTGCCGCCTGAGCGCCACGGCTGACCGGCGCGCCTGCCCGGGGTGCTGACCGGATGCGTACGCGTACGCATCCGGCGGGCGCCGTCTTGTCTGACACGCTGTAATTCGCCAAGCGTGTGACCTTAAATTTAGCTTCAAGGTCATCAGGCGATGCAGGTCCAT